>JACQZV010000171.1 GCA_016213695.1 Acidobacteriota bacterium
GGGCCGAGCTGCGGCCGTTCGACCCGACGCCGCCGAGCGGGCCGCTGACGCGGGAAGCGATCGTCGAGCAGTATTTTCCGCGCATTCAGGCGTTTCGCCGCGACGTAGCCTCCGGCCGCAACGCCGGCGCGCAGTACTTCCGGCAGCTGCGGGCGCTCGTCGTGCAGCGGCCGGGCGCCGGCGACGGGTATGTCGTGGACATCGCGGCGGTGGTGGCGCACGTGAACGCCAGGCTCGCGGAATTTTCGGCCGGCGCGCCGTTCACGGCCGCGGCATGGATGGGCGCCGAACGCACCTCGGTGGCGCCGCCCGGCGCGATCGCCCTCGACGCGTTCCCGTTCTTTACGGTCGTCTTCGACGAGGCGCCGGCGCGGGCGCTGTTCGGGCTGCGCGAGCAGGCGATCCCCTATTCGATGTCGCTGCTGCTGCTCGTGACCGTCCTCGGCAGCGTGTTCGTCTACCGCGCCATCTCGCACGAGGCGCGGCTGGCGCGGCTCAGAAACGATTTCGTGGCCGCCGTCTCGCACGAATTCCGGTCGCCCCTGAGCTCCATCCTGGCGCTCGCCGAGCGCCTCGACCGCATTCAGGATCCCGACAAGCTGCGCGAATACCATCGGATTATCGAGCGGGACGCGCACCGGCTCGGCGCGCTGGTCACGCGGCTGCTCGACGTCGCGCTCATCGAAGAGGGTAAGAAGGTGTACGGTTCCGAACGCGTGGACCTGGTCGACGCCGCGCGCGGGGCGATCGAGGCGTGCCGGCACGTGACGGGCGCCGACCGGATCCAGCTGTCGGGCGCGGACGCCGCGCCGCTCTGGGTGCAGGGCGACCGCACGGCGCTCGAGCATGCGATCCAGAACGTGATCGAGAACGCCGCGAAATACTCGCCGCCCGACGCGCCCATCGACGTCGCGTGCGCGTCCAGCAACGGCGCCCATCAGATCGAGGTGCGCGACCGCGGCATCGGCATTCCCCCCGAGGAGCACGCGCGGATCTTCGAGAAGTTCTACCGCGGGCGCCACATCTCCGGACTCAACATCCAGGGCGTCGGCGTCGGACTGGCGCTCGTGCGGCACGTCGTGGAGGGCCATGGAGGCTCGGTGGCCGTGGACAGCCGGCCGGGCGCGGGCAGCACGTTCTCCCTGCGGCTTCCGCGCGCGGGCGCGTAGACCATGCGCCCCAGGATCCTTCTCATCGAGGACGAGCCGGGCATCCGGCTCGCCGTCAAGGACGAGCTCGAGTTCGAGGGCTTCGACGTGGACCTCGCCGAGGACGGGCCGTCCGGGCTGGCCGCGATCGTGCGCTCGCGTCCGGATCTGGTGCTGCTGGATTTGATGCTGCCGGGGCAGAACGGGTTTCAGATCTGCGAGCAGGTGCGGGCGCAGGGCGTCCGCACGCCGATCATCGTGATGACCGCCCGCAACCAGGAGGCCGACAAAGTGCGCGGGCTGGCGCTCGGCGCCGACGACTACGTGACCAAGCCGCTCAGCCTGGCCGAACTGGTGGCCCGGATCCGCGCCGTGCTGCGGCGCGCGGGACACGCGGGCGGCGCGCAGGCGGACGGCGATGTCCTGCGCGTGGGACCCATCACCGTCGACCTCCGCCGGCACCGCGCGCTCAAGGGCGGCACAGAAGTGCCGCTCACCGATACCGAATTCCGGATCCTCGCGCTGCTGCTGGCGCGCGCCGGCGAGGTCATCACGCGCGACGAGTTTCTCGACCGGATCTGGGGCGAAGACGTGCACGTGACGCACCGGACGGTCGACACCCACGTCGCCGCGCTGCGCAGGAAGATCGAGGACGACCTGGAGCGCCCCGCCCTGATCCTCAGCGTCCGGAACGTCGGCTACCGGTTTCGCGAGAACCTCACGGTGTCCTGACACGGCCCTCACACGGTTCGCAGGCCGGGCCGCTAGGGTATGCGGGTCAGGAGGCACATCATGCGGACTGTCATCGTGGGTGCGCTGCTCGCCGGCGTCGTGGTCGTCTCGGCACCGCTCGTCGCGCAACAGCGGCCGATTCAACCGGCCGACAACCACACCGCGCGCGTGCTGCGCGTCGCGGTGGTCAATACGCCGGACGTTCTGCTCGACGATCTGATCGTCACCTTCGAGCGGGCGACCGGATATGACGTCGTGCTCCAGATCACCGAAGACGTCTTCGACCTGGCGCGCACCGGGAAGGCCGACCTCGTCATCGCGCATTACGGCCATCCCGGCACCGAGCCGTTCATGACCGAGGGGCTCGGCCGCTGGCCGCGCATGGTGTTCTCGAATCAGGCGGTGCTGGTCGGACCGTCGAGCGACCCGGCGGGGATCCGCGGCGCCACCGACGCGGCCGACGCGTTCCGCCGCATCGCCGAGCGGGGCAGCGAGTTTCTCGTGAACAACGCCGCGACCGAACGGTACCTCGGTGAGGTGCTCTGGCGGGTCGCCGGCTCGCCGTCCAGGAGCGGCTGGTATGTCGACCTGCAGCTGCGCGATCAGCCGGCCATCGAGCGGGCCGAGCAGCGCGGCGCCTACACGCTGTGGGGGCTCGTGCCGTTCGTCCGGCTGCAGCAGCAGCGGCGGCAGGCGGGGCGGCCGCTCGGCCTGGACACGCTCGTCACGGCCGATCCGCTCTTCCAGCGCATCATGGTCTCGATCGTGGTCAATCCCGCGCGCGTGGCGGGCGTGGACGAAGCCGGCGCGCGGGGCTTCGAACGCTTCCTCATGGATCCGTCAACGCAGGCGCGCATGCGACAGTTCCGCCACCACGGGCTGCAGCAGCAGACATGGTGGCCCGCCGCACGCAACAACGCCGGCGCGGAACTGCAGTTCTGAGAAGACGAGCGACCTGGCGAGCGGGGCCTATCGACCCGGCGCGGGAGCCGCGCCGCCGGGCCCCGCGCCCGCGCCGCGCCCCTGGCCGCCCACTCTCGGCTTCGGGTACACGCCCATGCCGTGGTACGCGTTCGAGTAGACGATCTCCTGGTAGCGAATACCGTTGCCGTCGCTGTCGACCCAGCCGAGCGACTGCTGAAAGAGGCCCGGCTCCGGGTTGCCGGCCGGCACGGTGCCCTCCATGACGAAGAGCTTGTTCTCGTGCATGGTGACGTAGGCGAAGGTGCGCGACTGGTCGGCGTTGGTGAGCTGGATCAGATTCCCCTCCACCATGTCCTGCCACTCCCAGGCGAGGTTGGTCAGCTTCGCGTTGCGCTGCAGCAGCAGAAACGTGGCGTGCATGACGGCGGCCCGTTCGTCATGCTTCCAGTAGCCGGGGCCCATGATGCCGGCGTTCTCGCGGCACTGCGCGTTGCCGGGCGGGCACGCCTTGGCCCGCTCGATCCCCAGTTTCTCGATGCCCCTGTAGTCGACCACGGTCATCGAGTAGCGCTCGCGGCCGCGCTCGGTGGCGTAGACGCGGGCGGGCAGCGTGTAGTCCATCTGCGACTTCCACGTGGTCTCGCTGATCTTCGGCTGGCCAGGGAAATTGAGCTTGAAGCCGTCCTGGCGGCTGACGTACTCGTCCCACTCCTGAGCGGCCGCCGGCGCCGCGGCGCAGAGTCCGAGCGCCAGGATGAATGCGGTCACACGCATGACGGGGTCCCTCCGGTCCTATGAAATCATCACCTTGCGCGGATGCTGCGAATTGTCCTCGAGGAACGTCTTCTTGTTCTCGAGTTCCTCGGCGGTCGGCTGCACCCGGCCGGTGGCGTCGGTCACGCGCGAGACCACGGTGTGCTCGCCCGGCGTCGCGCCCCGCCACGTGTAGGTGAAGAACTTCCACCCGTACTTGTTCGGGGCGGTCGCCGGATCGAGCTTCGCCGGCTGCCACGGCCCCTCGTCCACGCGCACGTCAACCGATTTGATCGGCGTGCCGTCGTTGAGGACGACGCCGAAGACGGAATGGTCGGCGCCGGCGCGCGTCACCCGCGCGACAAACGACTTCAACTGCATGTGCGTGACGGCGCTCTCCTTCCACTCGACCTCGCCGTCGATCATCTCGCCGCGGAGCGTGCGGTACCAGCGCGCCTGGAACTTGCCGAGGTACTCGTCCTCCTGCACGTGGATGTGGGAGATCCACTTGACGTTGGCGACGCCGTACCACCCCGGGATGATGAGCCGCAGCGGCGATCCCTGGTGGCGCGTCAGCGGCTCGCCGTTCATGGCCCAGGCGAGGATCAGCTCGGGCGCGAGCGCCTTGTCGCGCGCCAGGCTCCGGCCGAAGTGCTGCTCCACCTTCGTGATCTGGCCGCGGAACTCGACATCCTCGGGCCCGTGGTCGGCGCCGAAGAAGACAAACTCGCGCGCCTGCGCCTTGACGCCCGCGTGGTCGAGCACGGCACGCAGCGGCACGCCGGTCCACCGGCCGTTGCTCGTGAGGCCCTGAAGCGGCCGCCGGTTGCCCGAGCACTCGAAGCCGAAGATGACGTCGGTGCTCTTCATCTTCTGCAGCTCGGCCAGCGAGAGCGACACCGGTCGGTCCACCAGCCCCGTGATCTTCAGGCGGAACGCCGCCGGGTCGATCTCGGGATGGCCGTAGTGCTGCGTGGTGAAGAACTGGTCCTTCGACGTGAAGGGGCCGTCGATGGTGCGGATGTCGATGATGCGCCGGTCGGGGGCCGGCGTGAGGTTGATGTTCGGCGGCAGATCGGTGAACGGCACGAGCGTCTCGCCCTGTGCCAGCGCCGGCAGCATCCAGTCGGGGATGCCCAGAACGCCCAGACCGGCGGCAGCCATGGTGCCCTTCAGGATCTCGCGGCGGGTGGTCTGCATTTTCATGCGCCTATCATAGCCGCGCGGCGGCACGCCGCAAATCCGTCAGTGGGCTGTGCCATGTCGGTGCACGCGGGGGCGCGGCGGCCCGGCACTTTCGTCCCAGGCGGTTGCGAAATGCCGGCTTTCTCACCGGTTGCCGGCTGGCGCTCTTCTTGCGAAATGCATGAGGGAGTCGCTCTGTTCATGGTCTGGAATCTTTCAGCGTCCTTCCGTCTTGCCGGCTCGGTGGCGGCGGCCGTGACCGTGCTGTGCACGACCGTCGTGTTGACGCAGGCGGAACCGAGCGGCCCGTTGACCCCCGCCAGCGTGCGGGCGTCCGGACAAACGACGTTCCTCCAGTTCTGCGCGGCCTGCCATGGAATCGACGGCAGGGGCATGGGTCCGGTGGCGCGGTATCTGCTGAAGGATCCGCCGGACCTGACGCACATCCGCTCGCGCCGGGACGGCACCTTTCCCCGGGAAGCGCTGGAGTCGAGCCTCCTGGCCACCGGCCCACCGGCCACGGCCGAGACGCAGGACGACATGATGCTGTGGGGCCCCCTCTTCATCTCGATGGATGCCAGCACGGATGCGGCACGCGTGCGCGTCCAGAATCTGCTCGACTTCATCGAGTCGATCCAGCAGCCGTAGCACCGGTCCCGCCGCGCGGGATATGATCCCCAGCCACCAGGGGGTCGGTCATGTACTCGGTCACGCGGTCGCTCATCGGCCTTGGATTCACCGTCCTCGTCGGTCTTGGACCCGCCGCGGCCGCGGGCGAGGCCCGGCAGGTCCGGGTGGAGAGCCTGTTTCCGCGGCAGGCGCCGCGCGGCCAATCGACGGTGCTCAACCTGGCCGTGCCGAGCCGCGACCCGGTGCAGGCCGCGGAGCTCTCGCCCGCGCAGGGCGTGACGGTGGCGGGTCTCAAGGCGGGCGACAACTTCCAGGGCGCGCTCACGTGGTGGGAGGTGACGCTCGAGGTCGCCCCGGATGCGCCGGCGGGCGACCGGAGCCTGGTGCTCGTCATGCCGAAGGGGCGCACGCTTCCGATCGCGGTGACCATCCCCCCCCACGTGCCATCGATCGCGGGCCTGCTCGCCACTCTGCCCGAGGGACGACCGACCGCAGTGGAGGTGCAGTTCGACGCCACGGACGCGTCGGGCGATCTCGGCAGCACGCCCTATGTCTGGTTCACGATCGGCTGCGGCAGTGACCTCGTGCCGGGTGTGGTCCGCGGCGGGGGGGCGCCCCGCGACCGCACCACCGCCGTCATCCGTGCGAGCCTCCCCCGCCCGCGCGTCGCAGCCGCCGGCGCGGGGACCTGCACCCTCCGGCTGCGCCTCGCCGATGCCGGCGGCAGCGAGAGCAACACCGTGACAACGACCGTCGCCATCACACAGTGAGTGGAGCCCATGTCATGCGCCTGACGCCCGTCATCTCGGTTGCCCTGGTCGTATTCCTCTCGGCGTCCGCGCTCGCCCAGGAATGGGAGGAGTTCGTGAGCCAGGAGGAGCGCTTCACGTGCCTGTTCCCGGCCACACCGGCGATCACCGAGACGAGCTGGATGTCGCAGTTCGGCGCGGTGCTGCCGGCGCGCGTCTACAGCGCCGCGCAGGGCCAGAGCCGGTATTCGGTGACGGTGGTCGATTACAACCCGATCGAGCGCCTCCTGGTGGAGAAGGCGAAAGCGTGCCCGGCGGGCGCCGAAACGTGCCAGGGCATCGCCGACTGGGGTGTCGGCTACTGGAAGAACGACGTGCGCGGCGCCGTCGTCTATGCGACGTCGAAGTTCCTGGAACGCGACGTCAAGGTGACGAGCCTCATCTGGGGCGGCGCGTCGATGGTGCAGGGCCAGGAACTGCAGCTCACCAACAACACCGATCGCTCGCGCACGTTCGCATCGATTTACATGCACGAGAACCGGCTCGTGATTATGGAAGCGACGGTGCCGCCGGGCTATCCGCCGCCGGCGCCGTTCACGCAGTCGCTCAGCTGGCTCGACGACAACGGCAGGGCGATCCGCTATGCGACGATCTACATCAACGCGCCGGACGTGCCGAAGCCGCGCGGCCGGTAGCAGGCAGAAGAGGAAGGAGTCCGTGTGGCCCGCGTGTCGCTGCGCGTGAACGGCGCGGCGCGAACGGTGGACGTCGACCCGACGACGCCGCTGCTCTACGTCCTGCGGAACGATCTCGGCCTGCACGGGCCGAAATTCGGCTGCGGCCTCGGCCAGTGCGGCGCGTGCACCGTCGTCATGGACGGCGCGGCCGTCCGATCCTGCTCGCTTCCGGTCACCGCCGCCCGCAACCGGGCGATCACCACGCTCGAGGGACTCGGCACGTCCGCGCGTCCGCACCGACTGCAGCGGGCGTTCATCGCCGAACAGGCGGCGCAGTGCGGCATGTGCATGAACGGCATGCTGATGACGGCCGCGGCGCTCCTCGACCGGAATCCGAATCCGAGCGTCGCGCAGATCAAGAACGCGCTCGACGGCAACCTGTGCCGGTGCGCGAGCCACCTCCGCGTGATCCGCGCCATCCAGCGCGCGGCGCGCGACCAGGCCTGAAGACCGGAGCCGACATGACGCCGCCTGCCCTCTCGCGCCGGGAGCTCCTCAAGGCCACGGGCGGGCTGCTCGTCGGCTTCAAGCTGTTCGAGCCGGTCCCGCGCCTGCTCGCGCAGGGCCTGCAGGGCGGCACGCCGCTGTCGAACGCCGGCGGGCTCGCCGCCGATCAGCTCGACTCGTGGCTCGCCATCGCGCCCGACGGCACCGTCAGCGTGTTCACAAGCAAGGTCGACCTCGGCACCGGCACGGGCACCGCGCTCGGGCAGATCGTCGCCGAGGAGCTCGACGTCGCGATCGCGAACATCCGGATGGAGATCGGCGATACCACGCGCAGCGTCGATCAGGGACGCACCTCCGCGAGCCGCACGCTCGAGCGGGCGGGCCCGCAGATGCGCCAGGCGGCGGCCGCGGCGCGGCAGGAACTGCTCGCCCGCGCGTCCGCGCGGCTCGGTACGCCGGCGGACCGGCTCGCCGTGGCGGACGGCGTCGTCCGCGTCGCCGCCGATCCCGCGAAAAGCATCTCCTACGCGGCGCTCGTCGGCGGACAGAGGTTCAACACGAAGGTGCCGGCAAGCGGCGAGCAGTGGGACCTGAAGGTGGCGCCTGACGTCACGCCGAAGCATCCAAAGGAGTACACAGTCGTCGGCACGTCGGTGCCGCGCTTCGATCTGCCGCAGAAGTTCACCGGCGAGTTCCCCTACGCGCACGAGGTGCGCGTCCCCGGCATGCTCCACGGCCGCGTCGTCCGGCCGCCGGTGGTGAACTCGAAGCCCGCGCGAGTCGACGAGACGTCGATTCGCGGCATTCCGGACATGGTGAAGGTGGTGCAGGAAGGCAGCTTCGTCGGCGTGGTGGCGCAGACGGAATGGGCGGCCATCCGGGCCGCGCGGGCGCTCAAGGTGACCTGGTCTCCGCCTCCCGGACAGTTCCCCGCCGGTCCCGACGCGATGTACGACTACCTGCGGAACACGCGGGGCTTCACCGAACGCGTCGGCGTGGAGAACGGGAACGTCGCCGCGGGACTCACCGGGGCCGCCAGGCGATTCGAGGCGACGTACCGCTGGCCGTTTCAGATGCACGGCATGATCGCGCCGTCGTGCGCGGTGGCCGACGTGCAGGGCGACAAGGCCACCATCTGGTCCGGCTCGCAGGCACCCTTCATCACGCGCAACGGCGTCGCGCGGCTGCTCGGCCTTCGCGACGAGAACGTCCACTTCATCTACCGCGAAGGCTCCGGCTGTTTCGGCCGCCTCGAACCGGACGACGCGCCCGAGGATGCGGCGCTGCTCTCGCGCGCGGTGGGCAGGCCGGTGCGCGTGCAGTGGATGCGCGACGACGAGCATGGGTGGGAACCGAAAGGCCCGCCGCAGCTCATCACCATCCGCTCGGGCCTCGACGGCCAGGGTCGGGTCACGGCGTGGGATTACGTCGAGCGGACGCTGCCGTGGACCGACGCGCGGCTGAGCCCGATGCTGGCCTCGCGGCAGACGGGCATCAGGCCCGATGAGAACGGCCTCCCGATCGGCGGCAACGACGGCACGCCGTACGCCTTCGAGCACCGCAAAGCGACGCTGGTCGCGATTCCGTGGATGATGAACGCGAACCCGCTGCGCACGGCCAACCTGCGCGCGCCCTACGGCCAGGGGCGCTGCTTCGCGTCCGAGTCGCAGATGGACGAGATGGCGGCTGCCGCGTCGATCGATCCGGTGGAGTTCCGCCTGCGATACCTCGCGGCCAACACGCGCGCCGCCGACGTGCTGCGCGCGGCGGCGGAACGGGCCGGCTGGCAGGCGCGACGGTCGCCGCGTGCGCCGGGCGGCACCGGCACCACCGCTGCCGGACGGGGCGTGGCGATTTCAGGACTGGCCGGCACCCTCGTCGCCCAGATTGCCGACATCGACATCGACCGTTCAACCGGCAGGATCGCGGTGAAGAAGATCACCGTCGCCCACGACTGCGGCATCATCGTCAACCCCGACGGCTTGCGGAATCAGATCGAAGGGAACGTCATTCAGAGCGTCAGCCGGTCGCTCATGGAGGAAGTCGGGTTCGACTCGGCCGGCGTGAAGAGTCTGGACTGGACGAGCTATCCGATCATCCGGTTCCGCGACATTCCCG
Organism: Acidobacteriota bacterium; assembly: GCA_016213695.1. GTDB lineage: Bacteria > Acidobacteriota > Vicinamibacteria > Vicinamibacterales > UBA2999 > DATCJA01. Next base: position 9,424 of record JACQZV010000171.1, read on the forward strand.
ACGTCGACATCGTCCTGATCGACCGGCGCGAGATGCCGCCGTTCGGCGCGGGCGAAGCGTCGTCGATCGCGACCGCCGCCGCCAGCGCCAACGCGGGCTTTGACGCGCTCGGCGGGCGCCTGCGGCAGGCGCCGTTCACGCCCGAGCGCGTCCTGCGCGCGCTGCGGGCCGGCGCCGTGTGAGGCGGCGCGCGTTCAGGGTGACGCGGGAGCCTTCGCGGCCGGTTCAACAGGTTTCTGACCGGCGGGCCGTGACAGGACCCCAAGATAGGCGACGAGCGCGGTGATGTCGTCCGACGGGAGCGTGCGACCCCACGGTGGACACAGCGGCGATCGCCCGACGGCGACACTCCCGGCCTCGATAATCTGTTTCCAATAGGCGGGCTGGTGGACGGGGAGCGACGCGCGAAAATCGGGGGGCGCCGGAGCGAGCGTGGAGGCGTTCTGGCCGTCGCCTTCTCCCGTCTCACCGTGGCACGTCACGCAGTAGTGCACGAACAGTCGTTTCCCGTCAGTTTCGATCCGGCTGAGTCCCTCCTCCTGCGCTTGCCTGCCGAAGACGTCCATCAGCGGATCGGCCTGCGTGGCGACCGCTCCACGACGGCATCCGGTTGCGGCGGCCAGCAGTGCCCCGAGACACAGCCCGATCGCACCGGCGTGGACAAGCCTTCGTGTCACGGTGTGCTCCCCGAGCGATCGGTCGAGAGCGTCATCAGGTACGCCGTGAGCGAGCGGGCTTCCTCCGGCTTCAGGCCATAGTTCGGCTGCAAGGTTCCCGGCTTCCACCTGCCCGGGTCGGAAAGCCATGCTTCAATCCAGCCGGGTTTCAGGCGGCGTCCCGAGTCGCTCAAATCGGGCCCCACGTAGCCGCCCGTGCCGCCGAGGCTGTGGCAGCCGCGGCAGCCCAGCGTCTGGTACAGGCGTGCCCCGCGCCGTGCGGCGTCAGCATCGAGCGGGACGGGGCGTTCGAGCGAGTCGTCAACGAAGACCCCGGCCAGATAGTCGGCGAGCGTCCGGGCTTCCTCCCGCGTCATCCTGAACCAGGGCATCCGTTCCTCGAGGCTCACGCGCACGGCGGACGGCAGCTGCAGGTACGACACCAGGTAGGCATGCTGGAGCTGACTGCCGATTCGATCGAGCGGCACCGTGGACAGTTCACCGCCCCAGCCGCGCGTCTGGTGGCACGAGAGACAGCGGTAGCGGGCAACCAGCGCCCCGAACGTGCCTTGAGGCTCGTAGCGGACCGGCCTGGGTTGATCGGTCACACGTGAGACCGGCAGGTCGGCCCGCCTGATGCTGAGCAGCGCGACCACCGCGGCGGCCGCATCGGGTTCGCTGAAGTTGAACGTCGGCATGCGCGACTGATCGGCCAGCGTGTCGGGCGCGCGCAGCTTGAGGAACAGCCAGTTGGGGCGTGAAGGAACGACGGCGGCATTCCTGAAATCGGCGGCTTCGATCGCGCGGTCACCGATACCGAGCAGACTCGGTCCAATCTTGCCGAGATCCACCATGCCGCTGAAGCGATGGCAGCCGTAGCAGCCATGACGCACGAACGCCTCGCGTCCGCGCTCGATGAGCGCCGGCTCCACGTATCGAACCTCCGAGGACGCCTGCGGCGCGCCCGGGTCGATCAGGTCTTCGGTCAGGTAGGCCACGAGGTCGCGGATCTGATCGTCGGTGAAGCGGTAGCGCAGCATCAGCGTGCCAGGCTGATCGTGTGTGGGATCCTTGATGAAACTGAACAGCCACGCCCGGCCGACCTTGCTGCCGACGGTCGTGAGCTCCGGTCCCATGGTTCCGCCCCGGCCCTCGAGCCTGTGGCACGTGACACAGCGCGCTTCGCCGAATACGGTCCGGCCGCGATCCCTGTCAGCCTTCGACCAGTCGATGCCGGCCGAGTCGAGCGGCGCCGTCTCGCGCTGAGCGAGCAAGAAGGCGCTCAGGCTGTCGATCTCCGGGGGTTCGAGGCGGAAGTTGGGCATCCGCGCCTGCGCGAGGTACGCCTTGGGATCTGCCAGCCATGTCCGCAGCCACTCGGGGCGGACCTTGTATCCGACGCTCTCGAGTCGCGGCGCGCGCAGTTCCTCCAGGGAGAATCCCGGAATATCGTGGCAGGCGATGCACCCGGCATTGGCAATCACCTCCCGGCCCTTCTCGAGCCAGACGGCCTGACGAGGCCGGCGCTCGCGATGGCAGGCACCGCAGTTGGCTTCGATGAGCTGCGGCGACCGCATGGGATCGGACCAGTACGGAATCGGCTGGTGTGCGGCGTTGCGGAAGTCGGTTGCCTCCCCCTGGCCGCCGTGACAGGACGTGCAGCCGAACCGGTCAGGAGCATGCGTTCGCAGCCACGCCCCGGGGTGCGTGGTGTACGGCTCCGGCGCGCTGACGAAAGCCGGGTCGTCGATGCCCAGGTGACACGTCGGGCAGCGGTCGACGCGATTGAGATCCGGAAGCCAGATCTGCTGGATCTCGCCGAGTGGTGCAGCGAGGCTCAGCGCGTGTGGATCCTTCACGCGCCGTTGCAGCTGGTCGAACTGCGCCTGGGTCGTCCGCCACTCGGCCAGGTACTCCTTCAGAAAGACCCACGAGAAAATCGCGAGGAACGTCACCCCGAGGACCGCGAAGGCCAGGTGGAATCGGACGGACGCACGCTGCGGTGTTCGCATCGATGACCGGCTCCGCTACGGGGTCCAGGGCCAGACCCACGCCCAGTTGGGTCCCCGGAAGAACATGCCAACCAGCGTCAGCGCCACGGCCGCCGACGCCAGCGCCGCAAAGATTCGATTCGCCCGGGACCGCTCCGGCGCAAACCACACGCCGACACCGCGCGGTACAGGGTCCAGGTACGGCACGAGCACGAGCGCGAGCACCAGCAGCGTCGGCACCAGCACTCCACCGATCAGCGCGCTGTAGCTGACCAGTTCCTGCAGGCCCAGGAAATACCACGGGGCCTTGGCCGGATTCGGCGTGCGCGTGGGGTCCGCGATTTCCTCGAGCGGTGCGTTGAACAGCAACGCCGCCGCGTGAAGGGCAATCAACACGGCGAGCAGCACCAGGACTTCCCGGTACAGCAGGTGCGGCCAGGTCAGCACCTCATCGTCGGGCTCCGACTCGACGACGGGCTGCGCCGGACGATCCGCGAGCGCCATCAGGCCGTAGCTGCGCGTCGAGGGAGGAAATCGGCCCGGTGCCATCTCCTCGATTGGCGGCGGCTCGGCGGCCGGCGGCGCGCTGAGACCATCTTTCCGCACTCGATAGACATGCATGGCGATGAGCATGGCGGCCAGCAGCGGCAGAATGACGCAGTGCAGGACGTAGAACCTCAGCAGCGCACCCGATTCGATGACGTTGCCTCCGAGGAGCAGATACTTGATCTCGGCACCGAGCCCGGGCGCGTAGCCGGCGATGTTGGAGCCGACGGTGATGGCCCAGAACGCGAGCTGGTCCCAGGGCAGCAGGTACCCGGTGAACGACAGGCCCAGGGTCAGCAGCAGGAGCCCGACGCCCAGGACCCAGTTGAACTGCCGAGGCTCCTTGTACGCGCCGGTGAAGAACACCCGGCACATGTGCAGGAAGACGACGACGACCATCGCGTGCGCCGCCCAGCGGTGCATGTTCCGCAGGACGGGTCCGAAGGTGACCACGAACTGCAGGTCCTTCATGTTCCGGTAGGCGTCGAGCGGATGCGGCGTGTAGTACAGCATCAGCACCACGCCCGTGACGATCAACACGCCAAAGAGGTACGCGCTCGTCAGTCCCAGACCCAGCGTGTACGACGCGCGCAGGCTGTGCCGCTGCACCTTGGCGGGATGGATGTGCAGCACCAGGCTCGAAATCATCGCCGCCGCGCGATCCTTGTCGGTACGCGGCCAGCCGACGCGGAAGATCGTGCGCCCCACGGCCCGCCACGCCGCGCGGCCACGCTGGTGCGCCGTATTCACACTCGGCACGTCACACCCGGAACCGGTACTCAGGCTGTACGGGCTGCCGCGTGTTCACCACCAGCTCCCGCCGGGGCGAGAGGCTCAGGCCGAACCAGGCCAGCGGTTCCGGTGCCGGTCCGTGGACGACCTGCCCGTTCTCATCGAAGCGGCTCCCGTGGCACGGACAGGCAAACCCCTCTCCGACGATGTGGCGGACGTTGCAGCCGAGGTGCGTGCAGACCGACGAGATCGCATAAAACCCGGCGGGGTTGTTGAAGAGAAAAAGCCGATGCTCCGGCAGAAAGGTGGCTGTCCCCGGCGGAAATTCTTCGGGACTCCCGATGGGAAAGCGATGTGGCGGTTCGTAGAGCACGTTGGGCGACAGGTACCGCGCGGTCGCGCCGAGAAAACCGCACGCACTCAGCACAACCGACGTCACGCCCGTGGAGAAGAGGAATCGGCGACGGGTCGGGTCGTTCATGGTGGCGCCTCCATCTCTTCGGCGAAGAGCTGCAGCGAGGCGGCCGGGCTGTTGTCCACCTCGAGCAATTCCATGGTGATCGCACCGGTCGGACACCGGTCCGCGCAGAGCCCGCACCTGATGCACCGCTCTTCGTCCTTGAGAATCGCTCCGCCTGCGGAACTGGTCTCGAGGGCGCGTTGCAGCGCGTCGAGCTGCGGAACACCGTCCAGCCGGGTCGCTCGCACGAGCTTCAGGCAGTTTTCCGGGCAGATATCGACGCAGCCGGCGCAGAGGATGCACGTGGCGGAGTCGAAAATCGGGCTGACGTTGCACCAGAGACACCGGCGGCCTTCCGCCTGTGCCTGTGTCTCCGAGTAGTCCTGCTCCACCTCGCGAAACCCGGCGCGCCGCTGTACGGGGAGGCACGGGACAGGCTGGCGTCCAATCCGGTCGTAGTCCTCGGTCCAGCGGCTCACACGGAGCCGCCGGAAACGGAGCGGGGAACGGGCGAGCGCCCGTCCGCCGAGGGACCGGTGGATGGCCAGCGCCGCGCGCTTCCCGTCGCCGGCCGCGTCGATGATCACGCGCGGCCCAAACGCCAGGTCGCCGCCGCAGAAGACGTCCGGAACGCTCGTCTGGAGCGTGCGCGGGTCAACGCGCACCAGCCCCCGCGGGGTCACGGCGATATCGGGATCGCCGGCGAGGGCCGAGAGATCCGGCGTCTGCCCGATGGCCAGGATGATGGTGTCGCACGCCAGGCGCCGCTCGCTCTGTGGCACGAACGTCGGATTGAAGCGTCCCTCCGCGTCGAACACGGACGCGACATCGTGGGTTTCAATGGCGACGACTCGTCCCGACTCGCCGATGAACTGCGTCGGTCCCCGGCCCGTCTCAAACCGAATCCCTTCCTGTTCCGCCTGGTCGATCTCGTCTGGCGACGCCGGCATCTCGTGACTGCGCTCCAGGGAGACCACGGTCACGTGTCGGGCGCCGAGGCGCAGCGCCGTCCGCGCGGCATCAATCAACGTGTTGTCGTACCCCCACGACGCGAGGAGCGATTCGGCGGCCGGAGGCATGCCGCGCTCGCCCTCGGCGTACCGCAAGACCGTTCTCGCCACGTCGATGGCGACGTTGCCGCCTCCCACGACGACCACGTGCGAACCCAGCGTGACGTGGTACCCGAGGTTGGCGTTCAGGAGGAAGTCCACGCCGTTGATCACGCCATCCAGCTGCGCTCCGGGCACCTGCAGATCCCGCCCGCGTGTCGCGCCGAACGCCAGGAACACCGCCGCATATCCGCTGCGGCGGAGGTCGCCCACGGTACCGTCCCGGCCGAGGCGCCACTCCGTCCTGATGTCCACGCCCATCCGGACGGTGCGATCGATCTCGGCGCGGATCACGCCGCGCGGCAGGCGGTACTCGGGGATGCCCTGCTGCAGCATGCCGCCGACGACAGCGGCGCCCTCGAACACCGTGACGCGGTATCCGAGGTAGGCGAGGTCGTGGGCGCAGGCCAGCCCGGCCGGGCCGGCGCCGATAATCGCCACGCGGGCCGGCTCGCCGTTCACCGAGGCCGCCACGCCGAGCGACGACTCCTGCTGGTACGCCGCTTCGCCGCCGACGTGCTCCACGCCGTGGCGCTCGGTTAACGTCCGCTTCAGGGCGCGGATCGAGATCGGCTCGTCGATCGCACCGCGCCGGCACCGGCTCTCACATGGATGCGCGCACACCCGCGCGCACACCGATACCCAGGGATTCGGCGCCTCGGCGATGTCGTAGCCCGTGCGATAGTCGGCCCCTGCCACCGCCCGCACGTACGCGCCGGCATTCGTACGCACCGGGCATCCGCTGCGGCAGCTGATCAAGTCGAGAAAGTACCGTGGCCCGGGAACCACGGCACGGTACCGGGCATCCATCGCAGCCCCTCAACGGGTCATGGCAAGGCTCACGGTCGCCGGCTTTCCGGCCTCGACGGTGATCGACTGCTTCACCCCCTTGAGCTTCTCGCTCCACGCGACGAGCGTGTACGTGCCGGGAGGTACGTTCTTGATCTCGAATGCGCCCATCCTGTCCGTCGTGGCGAAGTACGGCGTATCGAGGACGACCACGTACGATTCCATCTCCGTGTGGACGCGACAGAGCTGTGTGTAGACGCCCGGCTTGTCGAACTTCCGGTCTTTTGCGTCTCCCTGCGGCCAGGTGCCGAGGTTGTACTTCCCTTCCGGCGAAAAGACGTTGTGCGCCAGCGGATCGCTGTTGAGGAACCGCACCGTCGTGCCGCGAACCACCGGGAGGACATGCGGGCTGAACAGCATCCCCTTCTGGTCCATTTCGACCGCCTTCGCAGGCGGGACCACGTTCAGTCCTGGCGCTTCGAGGCTCACCACGATGTCTGCGGCCGTCCGCAGGCCCTTGGCCGTGACGGTGCCGGTGACCGACTCATTCCCGGCCGCTTCGGCGGCCGTCGCCAGCGCGAGGGCCACCAGCACCGATATCACCCCTGAACCCCTCATCCGCATCACCAGGCCTCCTCTCTGATCCGCAGCCGGCCGCAGCGCCCTCCGTCTAGAAGCCGAAGTCGATCCCGACCAGATACCGATCGTGTCCCTTCCCCGGATCATCGAGCCGCATCTGACTTTCGATGGTGAACTTGATGTTCGCCCGTGTGAGGAAGGTCAGGGCCGGCACCAGAAACTGCTGCTTCGTCGGGTCCGGTCGCACGGAGAAATCCTGGGCCGTTTCGGCGTAGCGCAGAATGCCGACCAGCCAGGGATAGATCGTGTAGTTCGCCTCCGCAAACCAGGCGTCGGTGTCGATCGATTCGCCGCTGCCGCGCGGGTTGTCGTCGGCCTGCCGGAGATAGAGGCCGAAGAGGTTGAGATCCTTGAACCACCAGTCGAAGTCCACGCCGACGATGTGGAAGTCGTTGTCGATGCTCGAATCGACGCCGACGGTGGCAAGCCCGGTACCCGGAGTCCCGCTGAGCGCGACCGTGCTGCCTTCGTAGGTGTTGGTGGACTTTCCGTTGTAGGCAAAGGCGCCCACCTTGACCGAATCGTCACGCCAGAACTCGAGGTCCTGCGGCAGGTCGCTGCCACCCAGCTCGCCGTACCCCCCGAACTTGTACGCGACGCGGGCAAAGACGTCCTTGTGATCGTTGGAATCAATCACTCCCTGTCCGTTGGCCAGGCCCACGCCCCACGTCACGCCGCCTTTCCCGCCGCGACCGTTGCGAGCGCCCCACACTTCGACGCCTGCCTGATCGTCACGGTATCGCCAGCGCGCGTCACCGGTCGTCGCCGGAATCGACAACGTCGCGGTCGACTGGTTCGGATTGCGCGCTCTCAGGGTCAACGAGCCGGGGGTCGTGCGGGTGTCGTAGACGCTGTAGTGCGCGGCGGTCAAGCGAAGCGCGTCCGAAAAGGGATGGGGCGCGACCGACCCCATCCGCACGTGCAGCCACGCCTGCGGGTCGTACTGGAGGGAGATGGCCATGCCGAGCTCGTTTTCGTTGTTCGCGTTCTCGACCTCGAGCTCGCCAAAGAACGAGAACGTGTCGCCGAGGGTTCCGCCCGTCAGCAGCTCGAACTCGTGAGGGAACTCGAACGTCGTGGTCTGGTTGTCCTCGAACCAGTTGAACCTCGACACACCCCGGATCGCCACCGGCACGCCCCCCGGGATGTGCGATGGCCAGACCGCGTGAGGAAAGAGCTTCTTGTAGCCTTCCGCGCCCATGACGACGGGCGGGACCTTCGTGGCCTCCTGCTCGAGGCCTCCGGGGAAACGGTAGCCGTTGTTACGGAAGGCCCTGCCGAAGTAGTTCAGTTTGGGGAAGACGGTGTGGCAGGTCGTGCAGCCGGTCTGATACTTCCTCGACCACGCGGGAATCGCTTCCGCGTTGGAGGGACCGATGACGACCATGCCAACGGCCGCCGTCACCATCGCACGGGCGACCAGGCTCAACACGTCCACGCATCGCTTCTTCATCGTCATCCTCCAGTGCACTGCGGGGGACCGCAGCCATCTCGTGACGAACGACGTTCGATTGCAGGACGTGGAGCAACGTTCGTGCCCGCCGCGCGCCCGGTGCCCGATCGCTGTGGTTTCTGGAGCCTTTTGAACCGTCTGACGGAAGCGGGAGCCCCGCGATTTTCAGGAAGGGCGCGGAGATTCACGGCCCACGCGGGGGAATTTCACACGGGGCCTGTGCGTTTTTCCCGCAGTTCGATGCGCCCATCAAGGGAGATTTGTCTTTCGCCAGGCCCGGGGATAGACTGCGCCGCACCACACCATGATGCCTCCCGGACGACGCGAGTTTCTTGCGGGCCTCGCGGCCGCCGGCGCGACCGCGCTGGTGCCTGACGTGCTGCGGGGCGCGCAGACGCGTCCGGGGGCGGCCGCTCCGCCGCATCGTATCGACGTCCACTATCACTTCTCCTCGCCCGGCTTCATCGCCGCGATCAAGGCGCGCAACACCGGGCAGGTGCCGCTGATGAACTGGACGCCCGCCAAAGCGCTCGAAGACATGGACCGCGACGGCGTCGCCACGTCGATCGTCTCGACGAGCGAGCCGAGCGTCTGGTTCGGCGACAACGCCGCGGCGCGCGCGCTCGCGCGCGAATGCAACGAGTACGGCGCGCGGCTGATGGCGGATCACCCCGGCCGGTTCGGGATGTTCGCGACGCTGCCGCTGCCCGACGTGGACGGCGCGCTGCGCGAAATCGAGTACGCCTTCGACACGCTCAAGGCCGACGGCGCCTGCTTCATGACCAGCTATCAGGGGAAGTACCTCGGCGATCCGGCGTTCGCGCCGGTGATGGACGAACTGAACCGCCGCACGGCCGTCGTCTACACGCATCCGTTCCGCGGCGAGTCGATGGCGAACCTGCTGCCGGAAGGACGGGCGCTCGGCATCACGCTCACGACGGAGACGACGCTGACGATCGCGAGCGTGCTGTTCAGCGGCACCGCGGCGCGCTGTCCCGACATCCGCTTCATCTGGTCGCACGGCGGGGGGACGATGCCGTACATCACGAGCCGCTTCAACGCGGGCAACGCTCCCGAGATGAAGCAGCGGCTCCCGCGGGGCGTGATGTACGAGATCCAGAAGTTCTATTACGACACGGCGCAGGCGTTCAACGAGTACACGCTGCCGACCTTCACCAAAGTGGTGCCGAGCTCGCACATCGTGTTCGGCACGGACTATCCATTCGCCCAGGCCGGGACCGTCGCGACGGGGCTTGCCGCCTACGGATTCGCGCCCGCGACCTTAGGCGCCATCGAGCGCGACAACGCGCTCGACCTGTTTCCCCGGTTGCGGCGGGGCTAGCGGCGGGGCTAGCGGCCCGCCAGGAGACGTTTCTTCTTTCCAGCGGAGGGACCATGGTGCGACGGGCTTCGATCGCGGCGCTTCTTTTCGCATTCGCCTGGCTTGCGCCGGGACGCGCGGCGGCGCAGACGACCAACGGCGTCATCTCGGGCATCGTCAGCGACGCGCAGGGCGGCGTGCTGCCCGGCGTCACGGTGACGGGACGCAACGTCGACACGGGCATCACGCGTACGGTCGTCACCGAATCGGACGGCCGCTTCCGCCTGGCGGCGCTGCCCCCCGGCCGCTACGAACTGCACGCCGAGCTGTCGGGCTTCGGCACGGTGGACGTGCCGGGCCTCACGCTGACGACGGGAACCGAAGTCACGCGCAACATGACGATGCAGGTGCAGGGGGTGAGCGAAACGGTCACCGTCACCGGCGAGGCGCCGATCGTCGAGGTCACGCGGAGCGACGTCTCGGGCATCATCACGCAGGATCAGATGCAGATGCTGCCGCTGGCCACGCGGCAGCCGATGGACCTCGCGCTGCTGATGCCGGGCACGAGCCAGGATGCCGTGCGGGCGCGCAAGGCCAACTCGAACGTCGGCGCCGGCGCGTTCACCAACGGGTCGGCGCTGCTCGTCGACGGCGTGTGGAACAAGGAAGGGAACACGGGCGAGCCGCGGCAGGACTTTCCGCAGTCGGCCATCCAGGAATTCAAGGTCCTGGTCAGCCAGTCGCCGGCCGAATACGGCTGGACGGCGGGCGGCGCGGTCTCGATGGCCACCAAGAGCGGCACCAACGTGCTCCACGGCGAGTTGTTCGAGTTCTACCGCAACAAGGCGCTGAACACGATGGATCCGTTCGCGAAGGCGGCCGGCCAGCCCAAGCCGAACTTCAGCCGCCACCAGTACGGCGGCGCGATCGGCGGGCCGATCGTCCGCGACCGCCTGCATTTCTTCCAGGCGGCCGAAGTACTGCAGAACAACCTGTATGACTCGGTCGTGGTGCGGCAGCCGCAGTTCTACGGCAGCATGAACGGCACGTTCGCGA
>JACQZV010000172.1 GCA_016213695.1 Acidobacteriota bacterium
CCATGGATGGCGGCGCGCAGTTCGTCGGCGCTCACGGTGGCGGTGCCGCGCTTCATGACGACGAGGCCGCCGGCGACGTTGGCGAGCCGCGCCGCCGCCTCGAAGCTGCCGCCCGCGGCGAGCGCCAGCGCCACCGTCGACACGACCGTGTCGCCCGCGCCGGTGACATCGACGATGAATTCGCTGCCGTAAATCGGGACGTGCACGGTGGGCGCGCCGGTGACGAAGAGCGCCATGCCGCGGCTGCCGCGCGTGACGAGCACCGCCTGCATGTTCGTGCGCGTGAGAATCTCCCGGCCCGCGCGCTCGAGCGCCCGCGGGCTGTCGCCGATGCGGACGCCGAGCGCCTGCTCCACCTCCGACTGATTCGGGGTGCTCATCGTCAGGCCCGTGTAGTCGAGCAGCCGGTACCGGCTGTCGATGAGCACGGGCACGGGCGTGCCCGCGCGCCTGAGTTCGGCCCGGATCCGGCGCGCGAGCGCCGGCGTCACCAGGCCCGACCCGTAGTCGGACATCAGCACGGCGTCGGCGCGCCGGATCGCCGCCAGCACCGCGCGGTCGAAGGCCTGCCGCGTCTTCGTGTCGACGGTGCGCTGGACGGCGCGGTCGATCCGCACGATCTGCTGTTTGGCCGAGTGGACGCCGCCCGCCAGGATGCGCGTCTTGATCGGCGTCGGCGACCCGTGCCGGCGGACCAGGTGCGTCGGATCCACGCGGCCGTGCAGCGCCCCGACCACGCGCCGCCCCGGATCGTCGCGGCCGACGAGGGCCACAAGCGCCGCGCGGCCGCCGAGCGCCGCGACGTTGTTGGCGGCGTTGCCGGCGCCGCCGGGCACGATCTCGGTGGAGTCGTACTCGAGAATCAGCACCGGCGCCTCGCGCGACACGCGCGCCACCCGGCCGTAGACGAACTCGTCGGCCACCACGTCGCCGATGACGGCGACGCGCCGGGCGCGGAACGCGCCGGTCAGCGCGACGAGGTGCGCAGGATCCACCCGACTGCCTCCATCAGATTGTTGAGAATAGCATCAGCGCTCGCGCCGGCCGGCCGGTGCTCGATCTCGTGGCCGCCGTGCCCGGTCCGGACGAGCACGGTGCGCGTGCCGGCGGACCGGCCGCAGGCGACGTCGAGCCAGCGATCGCCCACCATGACCGACCGCGCCGGATCGATCCGCAAATCGCGGCAGGCCTGCTCGACAAGTCCCGGCTGCGGCTTGCGGCAGCGGCACACCTGGCGGTACGCGTCGAGCTCGGCGTCGGGATGGTGCGGGCAGAAGTAGTACGCGTCCATCCGGGCGCGCCCGGCGGCCAGCCGCGCGTCGATGGCGGCGTGGACCTGGTTGAGAAACGGCTCGTCGATGATCCCGCGGCCGATCGCCGACTGGTTCGTGACCACCACGGTGAGGAAACCCGCGCGGTTGAGGAGGCGGATCGCCTCGACGGTCCAGGGGAACAGCTCGAGCAGATCGAGGCGGTCGAGATAGCCGCGCTCCTCGATGAGGGTACCGTCGCGGTCGAGAAACACCGCGCGCACAAGGCTCTCAGGCACGGGCCGACTCCATCAGCCGGGTCACCTCGTCGTACACGCGCGCAGGGGGAATCCCCTTCATGCAGCGGTGGTCGATGGGGCACTCGCGCAGCATGCAGGGGCGGCACCAGACCTGGTGCATCAGGACGGCCGCCGGGCGCCCGTCGCGCGCGAGCGGCGCCGTTTCATATTCGTTGGTCGGGCCGAAGAGCGCCACCACCGCCGTCCCTGCGGCCGCTGCCAGGTGCATCGCGCCGGAGTCGTTCGACACGCAGACGCGCGCCGCGCCCAGGACGGCCGCGAGCAGCTCGATCGAGGTGGCGCCGGCCAGATCGATCACATGCGGCCGCGCCGCCTCCTCCACCGCGCCCGCGATCCCCGCCGTCGTTTCGCGGTCGCCGGCGCTGCCGACAAGGACGCAGGTGGCGTCGCGACCGCGCACGAGCGCCGCGGCAAGTCCGGCGACGTGTGCAGGGATCCAGCGCTTGGCGGTGCCGTACGCCGCGCCGGGCGCGAAGACCACGAGCGGGCGCGCCCCGTCCCACCCGCGGGACACAAGCAGCTCGCGCGCCGAGGCGACGAGCGGGGCAGGCACCGTCACGGCGGGTTCGAGCGGACCGCTGTCGATCCCCAGTTCGCGCGTCAGGTACTGGTAGTAGGCGCCCTGGTGCATGCTGCCCGACGGGCGCGGCACGGCACGCGAGAGCAGCCGCCGGCGCAGATCGGCCGCGTAGCCCCATCGATCGGGCACCATCGCCCGCTGCACCAGCCAGGCGCTCGCAAACGAATTCGGCAGCAGGATGGCCAGCTCCGCACCGATCTCGCGTATCTGCGCGACGTCTGCCTCGAAGAGGCGGCGCTGCCACCACCGCCCGCTCCAGCGGAGCGGCACGAACTGGTCGACGAACGGCACGAGCGCGAACACGCCGGCCACGCCGCGGCGGGCGGCCACCGTCAGCGTCGAGGACGGAAACGCGCCGCGGATATCAGTCATGGCCGGCAGCGCCATCACGGCGTCGCCGAGCCAGTTGGGCGCGAGCACGAGGACGCTCGCCGGATCAGACATCCGCCTCTGCGTCGCTGCGTGCGTCGGCGGCCGTCGAGGCACCCGCTTCGTGGGCGCGCCAGCGCCGGTGCATCCAGAGCCAGCGATCCGGGTGCCGGCGGACGTACATCTCGAGCACGTCGGTGCAGCGCTGCGTGAACTCGCGTACCGCGTCCGGCGTCCCTGCCGGCGGCGGCTCCACCGCGTGCTCGTAGATCAGCCGGTAGCGTCCGCCGGGCAGCGGCAGGGCAAAGACCGGAATCACCGGCGCGCCGGTCCGCAGCGCAAGCGCCGCCAGCGCGGACGTCGTCGCGGCCGGACGCTGAAAAAACGCCACGGAGACGGCGTCAGCCTCGTGGAGATGCTGGTCGATGAGAATGGCGATGCCGCGGCCCGACGCGAGATCGCGCAGAATCCGGCGCACCGCGCCCCGGCGCTGAATCACACGGTTGCCGGTGGACGTCCGGATCTCCTCCAGCATCGCGTCGAGCCGTGCGTTGTCGAGCGGCCGGGCCAGCACCGAGATCGGCTCGATGCAGAGCGCATGCGCGATGGCGTGAATCTCCCAGTAGCCGAAGTGCCCGGTGAAGAAGAGGACGCCATGCCCGACGGCCAGCGCCTGGCGGACGCGGTCCTCGCCTTCGACCTCGACAGCCGCCACCATCCGCTCGCGCGGCCAGGTGCCGAACTTCAGCAGCTCGAACAGCAGGCCGCCGAAATGCGCGAACATGCTGCGCACCAGCGCGCGCCGCTCCGCGGCAGGCCGTCCCGGAAACGCGTGCTCGACGTTCTCGAACGCCGTCCGCCGGTGCGGCGCGTCCACCAGATACGCCAGCGTGCCGACGCCCCGCCCGATGGCGCGCACCGCCGTCATCGGCAGGAGCCGGACGGCCGCGCGGGTGGCCGCGGCCAGGGCCGCTTCGATTCGATGGCGGAGCTTCATGCCGCGACCCGCCGCCGGCGCGCGGCCGCCAGCCGGCCGGCCAGCCAGGCGGCAAACACCTCGGGCGGCTCGATCGTCAGCTCCAGTGGAAGAACGGCCCAGGGAATCCGCGGGGACATAAGGTCCCGCCCCACGCTTGCAGGAAGGCGCGCGGCATCTTTTTCGGTGGTGATCACCACGTCGGCGCCCGCGGCGGCCGCGGCCCGCTCGATCGCCTCGACATCGCGCGCGGTGAACCAGTGGTGATCGCGGAACACCATTTCGCCCGCGACATCGACGCCGCGCTCGCGCAGCGCGGTCAGGAAGGGCTCGGGACGGGCGATGCCGGCAACAGCGAGAGCGCGACCCGGCATGCCAGCCGATGACGCCGCCGGCGAGATCGCCCGCAGCGGATGGTAGCGAGCGGCCACGCGAAACACCGTCTCGACGCCGAGGGCGCGCGCCAGCGCGCCGGCATCCTCGTCGCTGCCGGCCACGAGCAGCGCATCGGCCGCGCGCGCGGCCGACAGCGGTTCGCGCAGACGGCCGAACGGCAGCAGCCGCTCGCCCAGATCCGACGCCCTCACCGCGAGCAGGTCGATGTCGCGTGCCAGCCGCACGTGCTGAAAGCCGTCATCGAGCAGGTGCACCGTGGATCCAAAGCGCCGCTCGGCCAGTCGTCCGGACAGGTAGCGATCCGGAGAGACGAACACCGGGACGCCGGCGAGCGCGCGCGCCAGCATGCAGGGCTCGTCACCCGCCTGCGCCGCCTCCGCCAGCACCTGCTCGCCGTCGCTCACCACGAGTACACCGTCGGCCGCCCTCTGCCGGCCGTAGCCGCGGCTCAGAATGGAGGGGCGCTCGCCGGCGGCCGACAGCAGCCGGGCCAGTGCGGCGACGAGCGGCGTCTTGCCGCTTCCGCCGAGCACGAGGTTGCCGACGCTGATGACGGGACGATCGAGGCGGCGCACGCGGTCCGGGCGCCCGTACCACGCGCGGCGCCACTCGGTGGCGCGGCCGTAGGTCGCGCTGAGCACGTTCAATGGATCACGCGGAAGGGACGCACCACGGCGCTGTGCTCGCGGGTCTCGGGCGGCACAAGGGCGGCGACGACCGCCATGGTCTTCTCCTTCGCTCCTCGATTGGCGTCGATGAGCGCGCTGGCGGCCGCGCCCACGCGCGCCCGCCGCACCGGATCGCCCATCAGGCCGACGATGGCATCGTCCAGATCGCGTTCGGATCGCACCTGGACCGCTGCATCGTTGGCGAGAAACGTGTCCACGATCTCGGCAAAATTCTGCATGTGGGGGCCGAACACGATCGGCTTGCCGAACACGGCCGGCTCCAGAATGTTGTGGCCGCCGAGGGGGACGAGGCTGCCGCCGACGAACACGACGGTGGCAATCTGGTAGACCTCGGCGAGCTCGCCGATCGTGTCGAGCACCACCGCATCGGCGCGCGGCTCGGCGTCGATGGCCAGCTCCGTCCGGCGGATCGTCGACAGTCCCTCCTGCCGGCACAGACGCTCGACCTCGGCGAACCGCTCCGGCTGGCGCGGCGCCACCACGAGCAGCGGACTGGCGCCGGCCGCGGCCCGGTTGCGCAGCCGGTTGAACGCGCGGATGACGGCGGCCTCCTCCCCCTTCATCGTGCTGCCCGCCATCAGCACGGGACGGTTGGGCGACAGCCGGAAGAACCGGAGCACGCGCTGGCGGCCGCGCCCCGGCGGGACGCTCTCGAGCGCGTCGAACTTGAGGCTGCCGGTCACCGTCACGCGGGACGGATCGGCGCCGAGCCCGGCGAGCCGCCGCGCGGCCTCCTCGCCCTGGACGCAGAACCGATCGACGTCGGCGAGCACGCGGCGGAAGAACGGCCGGACGAGGCGGTAGCGCGGAAAGGAGCGGTACGAAATGCGTCCGTTGACGAGCAGCGTCGGGACGCCGCGCCGCCGGCACTCGCGGAGCAGGTGCGGCCAGATCTCGGTCTCGATCATGACGAACAGGCGCGGCTTCACCACGTCCAGCGTGCGCCGCACGGTGAACGCCCAGTCGAACGGAAAGTAGAACACGTCGTCCACCTCACCGACGCTCCGGCGCGCCAGCTCGTAGCCGGCGCGGGTTGTGGCCGACAGAAACAGGCGCAGCCGCGGGTAGCGGCCGCGCAGCTCCGCCAGGAGCGGCCGCGCCGCGAGCACCTCGCCCACCGACACCGCGTGCACCCAGATCGACGCGTCGCCGTCGAGATTGAACGACACCGGCAGATAGCCGAGCCGCTGCTTCAGGCTGCCGACGTACTTGTGGTGGCGCAGCGCCTGGTAGAGGAAGTACGGCGACAGCGCGACCAGCGCCGCCAGCGTGACCAGACTGTAGAGCAGGTACACCGTAGATAGTTTACCGGTACAATTGGTGGTTGCTCAGGCGCGTCCTGAGCGACTTTGGAGGACGCGGATGGCGGTGCGAGTCGGGATCAACGGGTTCGGGCGGATTGGCCGCAATATCATGCGGGCCGCGCTCGGCAACAGCGCCATCGACGTCGTGGCCGTCAACGACCTCACCAGCTCCGCCACCCTCGCGCATCTGCTCAAGTACGACTCGGTGCTCGGCAACCTGGAAGCCGACGTGAAGGCCACCGCCGACGGCATCAGCGTCGGTGGCGAGACGTTCACGGTGCTGTCGATGAAGGACCCCGGCCAGCTCCCCTGGAAGGATCTCGGCGTCGATGTCGTCTTCGAATCGACGGGCCTGTTCACCAGGCGGGACGACGCGGCCAGGCACCTGACGGCGGGGGCGAGAAAAGTGATCGTCACCGCGCCGGCCAAGGGGCCCGACGTCACGGTGGTGCTGGGCGTCAACGAGCAGCAATACGACCCCGCGACACATCACATCATCTCGAACGCGTCGTGCACGACCAACTGCCTGGCGCCGCTGGCCAAGGTGGTGCACGAGTGCTTCGGCCTCCGCAAGGGGTGGATGACGACGGTGCACGCCTACACGAACGACCAGCAGCTGCTCGACCTGCCGCACAAGGACCTGCGCCGCGCCCGCGCCGCCGCGCTCTCGATCATCCCGACGAGCACCGGCGCCGCCACCGCGGTCGGGGACGTGCTGCCGGAACTCAAGGGCCGGCTCGACGGCTTCGCGCTGCGCGTCCCGACTCCCAACGTCTCGGTCATCGATCTCAACGCCATCGTCGATCGGAAGACAACGGCCGAGGACGTCAACCGCGCGTTCAGGGATGCGGCGAGCGGCCGGATGAAAGGGATCCTCGCCTGCTCGGACGAAGAGCTCGTCTCGATCGACTTCAGGCGCAACCCGCACTCCTCCATCATCGACATGCCCTGCACCAGGGTGATGGACGGCGACTTCCTGAAGGTCGTCTCGTGGTACGACAACGAATGGGGCTACTCGAACCGGTGCGTCGATCTGCTGGTGAAGATCGTCGCCCCAGGACTGTGAAGACGACCATTCGCGACCTCGACCTGGCGGGTCGCCGCGTCTTCGTGCGCGTGGATTTCAACGTCCCGCTCAACGGCGGTGTCATCGGCGACGACACGCGCATCCGGGAATCGCTGCCCACCATCCGGTACGCGAGAGATGCCGGCGCGCGCGCGGTGATCGTGGCGTCGCATCTTGGCAGGCCCGGAGGGAAACCGAATGTGGAGCTGAGCCTGAAGCCGGTGGCGGCGCGGCTCGGCGAGCTGCTCGGCAGCCCGGTCGTGTTTGCGCCCGACTGCGTGGGGCCCGAGGCGGAGCGGGCCGTCGACAGCGCGCCGCCAGGGGGCGTGGTCCTGCTCGAGAATCTGCGGTTTCATCCGGAAGAAGAGAACGATGACCCGGCGTTCGGCCGGGCGCTGGCGGCGCGTGCCGATGTGTACGTGGACGACGCGTTTGGCGCGGCGCATCGCGCCCACGCATCGGTCGACGCCATCGTCCGGGCGGTGCCCGAGGCGGCCGCCGGGTTGCTGATGGACAAGGAGCTGCGGTATCTGGGCGAGGCGCTCGGCAGCCCGGCGCGTCCCTTCGTGGCCGTGCTCGGCGGCGCCAAGGTCTCGGACAAGATCGACGTGATCGAGAACCTCGTCCCGCGCATCGACCGGCTGCTCATCGGCGGCGCCATGGCGTACACCTTCTTCAAGGCCATGGGGAAACCGGTTGGTCGATCCCTGGTGGAAGACGACAAACTCGACGCCGCGCGCAACATCATGACGCGGGCGCAGGGGCGACGCCTGCAACTGCTGCTCCCCCTGGATCACGTTGTCGCTGAGAGGATCGGGGCGGGGGTGCCGACCGAGACGCTGAGCGTCGATGACGGCGCGATTGGCGGCCGCATGGGGCTCGACATCGGCCCGCGGACCGTGGCCGCCTACGCCGGCGCGCTCCGCGACGCGCAGACGGTGGTCTGGAACGGGCCGATGGGCGTGTTCGAGATTGACGCGTTCGCGCAGGGCACGATTGGCGTGGCGACGGCCGTGGCCGCCGTGCGCGGGACGACCATCGTCGGCGGCGGTGATTCGATTGCGGCGATCCGGAAGGCCGGGGTGGCCGACCGCATCACGCACATCTCGACCGGCGGCGGCGCGTCGCTGGAGTTTCTCGGCGGCCGCACGCTGCCGGGTGTCGCGGTGCTGCCAGATGCCTAAACTCCCGTTTATCTGCGCGAACTGGAAGATGTACAAGACGGTCGGCGAGGCCGTGCAGTACGTCGCGGCGTTTCGCGGGCTCGTCCGGGATCTCGACGGCGTCGAGATCGTGCTGGCGCCGGCGTTCACCGCGCTGCACGCTGCGGCGGAGGCGGCGCGCGGCAGCAACATCGGCATCGCGGCGCAGGATCTTCACTGGGAGCGCGAGGGCGCCTACACAGGCGAAGTGAGCGGCGCGATGGCGCGCGAGGCGGGCGCGTCGTACGCGATCATCGGCCACTCGGAGCGGCGCACGCTGTTCGCCGACACCGATGCCACCGTGAACCGGAAGATTGCGGCGGCCTTCGCGGCCGGACTCGGGCCGATTGCCTGCATCGGCGAGACGCTCGACCAGCGCGAGCGGCAGGAGACCTTCGACGTGCTCGACCGGCAGATCAAGCTCGGGTTCGACGGCCTGACGGGCGATCAGATCGGACGGATGGTGATTGCCTACGAGCCGGTGTGGGCCATCGGGACGGGACAGAACGCCACGCCTGCGCAGGCGGCCGCGGCACACGGCCACATCCGCCGGCGGCTGCGCCAATGGTTCGGGGAGGAGGCGGCGGGGCGGTGCCGCATCATCTATGGCGGAAGCGTGAAGCCGGACAACATCCGGGATCTGGCGTCGCAGCCCGACGTGGACGGCGCGCTGGTGGGCGGGGCGAGCCTGGACGTGCGCAGTTTTCTCGAGATCGTAAAGGCCGCGGCCGGCGGCGGGGCGGCTATATAATAGGACTTTCCCGGACAGGTCACATCCCATGCTGTACTACCTCGCTGCGGTGCTTTACGTGCTCGCCTGCTTCCTGCTGATGATGGTCATCCTCCTGCAGCAGGGAAAGGGGGGCGATCTGGCCAGCGCGTTTGGCGGCGGGGGCGGCTGTCAGACGGCATTCGGCGCGCGCAGCGGGGCGACAGTGCTCACGCGCGCGACGACGGTGCTGGCGATTCTGTTCCTGGTGGGCGCGCTGACGCTGAACATCCTGGCGCAGCGCGGACCGGGGTCGGTGGTAGGCGGCCGGGCGGCGCCGGCACCAGCGGGCGCGCCTGCGCCGGTGCTGCCGACGGGGGCGAAGCCGGCGGTACCTGCTCCCGCGGCGCAGCAGCAGGCGCCGGCCACGCCTGCGCCGCAGTCGCAGCCGGCACAGCCCGCGCCGCAGCCGTAGTTCTCCTCAGTACGCAGGGCGGGTCCCGCGGAGCGGACCCGCCGCAAGGCCACGCGGAAGTGGCGGAATTGGCAGACGCACCAGCTTGAGGGGCTGGCGGTAGCAATACCGTAGGGGTTCGAGTCCCCTCTTCCGCACCATCACTCGCTCGCGCTCGCTCTGGTGCCGAAGCCGGTCTCAGGCACTCGGCCATCGCGCTGCGCGCTCGGCCTTCGGGCACGAGTCCCCTCTTCCGCACCAAGACGCAACCATTCGCATCGGGACGGGAGCGGAGGTATATTTCGCAACACCGGTGGGGCGGAACGAACAGCCGCCACCTGCAGCGTGTGCGAACGCCTGGCCGTGGTGCTGCCGGAAGGAGGCCTCTCATGAGAAATACGCTTCGGTCGAGTGTGCTCGTGGCCGTCGTCCTGTCAGCCTTGTCGATTCCGCTGTCGGCACATCACGGAAACGCCTCGTACGACAACAAGGACGTGACGATCAAGGGGACCGTCACCGCGTGGATCTGGGCGAATCCCCATACCTTCCTGAAGGTCGATGTGAAGGACGACAACGGCAACATCGTGCATTGGGTCTGCGAGAACAATGCCCCGTCTACGCTCGTCAACTTTGGCTTCACCGCGAAGACGTTCAAGGCTGGAGACGAGGTGACGGTTGTGATGTCGGCGACCTCCAAGACCGCGCCGGTCGGCCGTATCAGCCGGATCATCCTGGCCAACGGCTATGTGATGCATGCATCAGTGCAGTAGGGACTGGTGGAAAGGGCCCCTGGCCCCGCCGCATCGCGAGACCGAGTCGGGTGACGGCCTACACGATGAAGAGGATTGCCGAACATGCCACAGCGACTTGTCGGTCCAACAATCGTTCTTGCGGCGCTGACGTTTTCGCCCCTTGCACGGGCCCAGACCGCTCCTCCGACGCCGCAGGCGGACGCGGCTGCGAGCGGCCAGAACGAGAATATTCATGTCGACGGCTGGAACCGCCCGCAGACGCCCCTGGAGGCGTCCGGCAGGAAGCCGGGGCCCGCTCCCGTCCGTGATCTGTCCGGGTTGTGGGAGCCGGTCCCAAGATACAGGGACGGCGTCTTCGCGAGCGGCCCGCGGGACATGCCCTCGGATCCGGCGCATGAAGCCATGATGCCGTATACGGCATTGGGAAAAGAAACGATGGATTCTCACAAGGCGGGATTCGGAGTCAACATGGCTCCGATCTCGCAGATCAACGACCCCTTTGACACCTGCGATCCGATTGGGTTTCCGCGGATCAATCTGTTCAACCTGAGGGCGGTGCAGATCGTGCAAACCCCGAGACAGGTGCTGCTCCTTTATCAAAACACCAGGACGTGGCGCAACATCTGGACGGACGGGCGAGAACTGCCCACGGTGATTACCGAGCCGCGGTGGTTCGGCTACTCGGTTGGCAAGTGGGTGGACCCGACCACGCTGGTGGTCACGACGATCGGGCTGGATGAAAGCACCTGGATCGACAACACGGGGCGGCCACACAGCGACCAACTGTCCGTGGAGGAAATCTATCATCGCGTGGACGAATTCAACATCGACCTGACGGTGACCATTACCGACCCGAAGATGTATACGAAGCCGTGGGTGCCGCTGAACAAGTTCCGTCTGGGGATGAATTCTCCGGACTTCGACATTCGGGAGATGATTTGCTCGGTCTCGCAGCAGCTCCTCTTCAACGAACTGATGAAGGATGTCGTCCCTGCGTCTTCGAACAAGTAACCTGACGCCGTTGGGGTCTGCTCGGATCCCCGGCACCTTGACAGTACGACGAGCCGAGCGTATAGCCTGAGGCACTGGAGGGCACGGTTCATGAGACGGACGGCAACGATCCTTGCGGTGGTATCCCTGTTCGGTTCGGCAGCTGCAGTGATCCACGGACAAGGCCAGGTGAGACCTCCAGAGGTGCCGCCAACCGACACGATGGCGGTGGAGATCCCTGGGGTCATCAGAGGCGGGGCAAGGATAGAAGTGGTCATCGCCAACGTGGCCGGACACGGCGACCCCGGCGTGACGCTGCAAGGCACGGAAGGGCCGATCGCCCTGCCCGACGGCACCATGGTGTTCTGCGAAACCATCCTGGCCCGCGTGGCCAAAGTCGAGAAGGACGGGACCGAGTCCGTCTTCGTGGATGCCGCCCTTGCGGGCGGTCCGAATGGCCTGACCTGGGGCCCCAGGGGCCGGCTCATCGGTGCGACGACGGCTCCGGGCAAGGTGGGGGTCAGAGTGGTGTACCCCAGGGGCAGCGAAGCGATGCTGGCCGATAATTTCGAAGGGAAGCCGTTCGTCCGCCCCAACGACCTCATCGCCGACAAGAAAGGCGGTGTCTATTTCACCGATCCGGCCAACACGCCCAACCCGTCCCTGCCGCCGGCCGTCTACTACCTTCCACCGAGCGGAGGCACGGTCATCAAGGTGGTCGACAACGTGAATCCCAACGGCGTGACGCTCAGCCCCGATGAGAAAACGCTCTACGTGAACAGCGGCGGCACCGGGTATGTGCTCGCGTTCGACGTCCAGAACAACGGCACGCTGACGAATCGCCGCAACTTCGCCAGGTATGAAGGCCTGACCGTGACCGACGGCAAAGTGATCGGAGGAGGAGACGGCTTCACGGTCGATACGCAGGGCCGGCTGTACACGGCGGCCGCGGGGGCCATTCAGGTCTTCACTCCGCAGGGCGCCTATCTGGGCTCCATCACGCCGTCGAGAAGACCGCAGAACCTGGCCTTCGCCGGTCCGGATATGAAGACGCTGTATATCGTGGGGGGCGGGACGGTGTTCAAGGTCCCGATGCTGGCGCAGGGAATCAAGAGCCGCGGCGGGAA
This sequence comes from Acidobacteriota bacterium, assembly GCA_016213695.1. Classification (GTDB taxonomy): domain Bacteria; phylum Acidobacteriota; class Vicinamibacteria; order Vicinamibacterales; family UBA2999; genus DATCJA01. The sequence continues at coordinate 12,185 of JACQZV010000172.1, forward strand.
GTAATCGCGTAGTACAGCCCTTTCTCCTGACTTGGGAGGAATAGGTGTAGAATCATGGGTAGCCCGCACTAGCAGTTCAGAAGCCATCCCAACGACACCCTTAAGCCACTTACAGAACTCACGCTGGGGAACCGGCCCTGTTGCCTCGATTCGCGACTGGTGTGCGACGAGACCAGGAACCATGCGGTACATCACGCGGCCAATTTCGGCCAATTCCCCAGAGGATCTACGTATGTCAGCAACCAACGGCACGATCAAGCGCATCACGGACAAAGGCTTCGGCTTTATCGCCACGCCTGACGGCACCGAATATTTCTTTCACCAGTCCGCATGCACGAGTACGCCGTTCGACTCGATGCGCGAAGGCGAGAACGTGACATTCACCGTCGGCCAGGGCCCGAAAGGCCCGCGCGCCGAGAACGTCGTCCCGGCCTAGCCTGCTCCACACCCGAGCCCCGGTGACCACGCAGGCCATCGGGGTTCTGGTCCCCGCTTTTCCACACCACCTCTGGCAAGACCCGGCCCGGCGTCCGCATGCACTCGCAGCTATCGTGGTACGACCGGCGCGGTAGTGGCTCCGGGGGACCGGGTTTCTCGGACCACTAAACTCACCGCGGCGGGAAATAATCAGGCGAGCGCGACCTTCCGCGCCGGCACCGCGACCGGCGCCGTCCGCTTCTCCCCGATCTGCTGCCGCCACATCGCGTAGTACAGCCCTTTCTCCTCCAGCAGCTGCGCGTGCGTGCCGGACTCGGTGATGCTGCCCCGCTCCAGCACGAGAATCCGATCCGCGTGCATGATCGTCGACAGCCGGTGGGCGATCAGGATCGTCATGACGTCCTGGCTCGTCCCGACGTCGCGGATCGTCTGGCCGATCTCTTCCTCGGTCAGCGAGTCCAGCGACGATGTGGCTTCGTCGAACACCAGGAGGTGGGGCCGGCGCAGGAGCGCGCGGGCAATCGACAGGCGCTGCTTCTCGCCGCCCGACACCTTCACGCCCCCCTCGCCAATCACCGTATCCAGCCCGTTCGACGCGCGCGCCAGGAGGCTCCCGCACGACGCCTTGTGCAGCACGTCGAGGCACTCCGCATCGGTGGCCTTCGGGCTGACAAACAGCAGGTTCTCCCGGATCGTGCCGGAGAAGAGCTGCGTGTCCTGCGTGACAAAGCCGATCCGCTCGCGAAGCTGGTTCAGATCCACGTCCGAGGCGGAGTGGCCGTTGTACAGGATGTCGCCGGTCTGCGGGCGATAGAGTCCGACCAGCAGCTTCACGAGCGTGGTCTTTCCAGCGCCGGAGGGACCGACGAAGGCTATCGTGTCGCCACGCGCCACGCTGAACGAGATGCCGGTGAGGGCGGGTGACGAGGCCGACTGGTGCTGGAAGCTGACGCGGTCGAAGGCCAGGTGGTGCAACTCGGGCAGCGGCACCGGGTTGAGCGGCCGCGGCTCCTTCTTCATGTCGAGGATGTCCTGGAAGTTCTTCAGCGACACCTCGGCCTCGCGGTAGATGTTGATGATGTTCCCGAGCTCCTGCAGCGGGCCGAAGATGAAGAAGGAGTAGATGAAGAGCGAGAAGAATTGCCCCACCGTGATGGCCTGCACGTAAATGAGGTAGAGCATCAGGAACATGATGGTCGTGCGCAGCGCGTTGACGACGGTGCCCTGGATGAAGCTGAGGCTCCGGATGTAGCGGACCTTCTTCAGCTCCAGCTGGAGGATCTTGCCGGTCGTGCCGTTGAGGCGCGCGATCTCCTGCGCCGCCAATCCCAGGCTCTTCACCAGCTCGATGTTCCGCAACGACTCCGTCGTCGCTCCCGCCAGCGCCGTCGTCTCGGCCACGATGGTCTTCTGAATGACCTTGATCTTCCTGCTGAGCACCGAGCTGAGGATGCCGAGCGCCGGCACCGTGAGGAAGTAGATCGGCGCAATCAGCCAGTGCACGCTCCAGGCGTAGGCCATCACGAAGATGATCCCGACGAGCGACGTGAACAGGATGTTGATCGACGCCGCGATCAGCTTCTCGACGTCGGTGCGGACCTTCTGGAGTTTGCCGAGCGTCTCGCCGCTCCGCTGGTCCTCGAATACCGAGTACGGGAGCTCGAGGGAGTGCTGGATGCCGTCGGAGTAGAGCCGCGCGCCCAGCCGCTGGGTGATGACGTTGATGAAGTAGTCCTGGAAGTTCTTTGCCACTCGCGAGACGAAGGCAACCCCCACCGCCGCGGCGAGCAGCAGGCTGACGCCGCGGAAGAATTCCGCGGTCGTGTACTCCGAGAAGCGCGTCGCGTACTGGTCGATGACGTAGCGGAAGATCAGCGGGTCGAGCAGCGAGAAGATCTGGTTCGTCGCCGCCAGGACGAGGGCGAGCACGACCAGGCGCCAGTAGTCGGCGAGATACGCGGCCAGCAGCTTCATCGAGTCGATGATACCGCCCAGGGCGAATCGCCACTCACGACATCTATTCCGACGACGCCGGGATCAGGCAAGGTCGAAGCGATCGAGGTTCATCACCTTGCTCCACGCCGCCACAAAGTCGCGCACAAACGCCGGCCGGGAGTCGTCACAGGCATAGACTTCCGCGAGGGCCCGGAGCTGGGAGTTCGAACCGAAGACGAGATCAACGATGGTCCCCGTCCACTTGAGCTCGCCGGTCGCCCGATCGCGCCCTTCCAGCACGCCGTCGGATGCAGCGGACTTCTGCCACTTCGTGCCCATGTCGAGCAGATTCACGAAGAAGTCATTGGTCAATGTCCCGGGTCGCCTGGTGAACACACCATGCGCGGACCGGCCGGCGTTCGCATGCAGGGCGCGCAGGCCGCCAATCAGCACCGTCATCTCAGGAGCGGTCAGCGTCATCAATTGCGCTCTGTCCACCAGCAGCTCGGCCGCCGATCCCTCGAGCCCCTTGCACGCGTAGTTGCGGAAGCCGTCCGCGGCCGGCTCCAGCACGGCAAACGAGTGCACATCGGTCTGCTCCTGCGACGCGTCCATGCGCCCCGGCGAGAAGGGCACCTTCACGTCGTGGCCGGCCTTCTTCGCGGCGGCCTCGACGGCCGCGCAGCCGCCGAGCACGATGAGGTCAGCGAGTGAGACTTTCTTCCTGCCGGACTGCGCGCCGTTGAACTCCTTCTGGATCGCGTCCAGCTTCTGCAGGACCTTGGCCAGTTCGGCCGGCTGGTTGACTTCCCAGTCCTTCTGCGGCGCCAGGCGAATACGCGCGCCGTTCGCGCCACCGCGCTTGTCGCTGCCGCGGAAGGTGGCCGCCGACGCCCAGGCCGTCGTGACCAGCTGGGAGATCGACAGGCCGGATGCGAGGATCTTCGCCTTCAGGGCGGCAATGTCCTTCTCGTCGATCAACTGGTGATCCACGGCGGGAATGGGGTCCTGCCAGATCAGCACTTCCTTCGGCACGAGCGGACCCAGGTAGCGGGCGAGGGGGCCCATGTCACGGTGCGTCAGCTTGAACCACGCCCGGGCGAACGCGTCTGCGAACTGGTCCGGATGCTCGAAAAAGCGCCGTGAAATCTTTTCGTAGACAGGGTCGAACCGCAGGGCGAGGTCCGTGGTCAGCATGGAGGGCGCGTGACGCCTGGACGGGTCGTGGGCATCCGGCACCGTCTCGGCGCCCGCCCCCGGCTTCGGCTTCCATTGGTGCGCGCCGGCCGGGCTCTTCGTCAGTTCCCATTCGTAGCTGAACAGGTTCCGGAAGAAGTTGTGGCTCCACTTCGTCGGCGAGCTGGTCCAGATGACTTCCAGACCGCTGCCGATCGCGTCGCCCCCAATGCCTGTGCCAAAGCTGCTCTTCCAGCCCAGGCCCTGCTCCTCGATGCCGGCCGCCTCCGGCTCGGGCCCCACATGCTTCGCGTCACCGGCGCCGTGGGTCTTGCCGAAGGTGTGGCCGCCCGCGATGAGCGCCACCGTCTCTTCGTCGTTCATCGCCATGCGGGCGAAGGTCTCCCGGATGTCCCGCGCCGCCGCGAGCGGATCCGGGTTGCCGTTCGGACCTTCCGGATTGACGTAGATCAGGCCCATCTGCACGGCCGCGAGCGGATTTTCGAGATCCCGGTCGCCGGAGTAGCGCTTGTCATCCAGCCACGTGCTCTCGGCGCCCCAGTAGATGTCCTCTTCCGGTTCCCAGATGTCCTCACGCCCGCCCGCGAAACCGAACGTCTTGAATCCCATCGACTCCAGCGCGACGTTGCCGGTGAGGATCATCAGGTCGGCCCACGAAATCTTCCGGCCGTACTTCTGCTTGATCGGCCACAGGAGCCTCCGCGCCTTGTCGAGGTTGACGTTGTCCGGCCAGCTGTTCAGGGGCGCAAAGCGCTGGCTGCCGGTCCCCGCGCCGCCGCGGCCGTCGTGGATGCGGTACGTGCCGGCGCTGTGCCAGGCCATGCGAATGAACAGCGGTCCGTAGTGGCCGAAGTCAGCGGGCCACCAGTCCTGCGAGTCCGTCATCAGGGCATGGAGGTCCTTGACGAGGGCATTCAGGTCGAGGCTCTTGAACTCCCTGGCGTAGTCGAAATCCCCGCCCATGGGGTCGGACTTGGAAGAGTGCTGGTGCAGGATGTGCAGCTTGAGCTGATCGGGCCACCAGTCCGCGTTCGATGGGGCTCCCGCGACCGTGTGTTTGCGAGCATCACCCGTCACCGGGCACTTGGCTTCCTTGTCCATGTTCTCTCCGATCGTAGCAGCGGTTCGTCTCGTCTAATGATATGTCGCACGCACGATCTGATTCATTGCCTGTCCGGCGGCCGGCCGTCAGTCTTTCGGGTTCGTGGCAAAGACGGTCAGCTCGGTGATAAACCCGCGGTCGTCCATCTCGAGCGCCGACTGGACGGCGTGCGCGATGTCGTCGCCCCGCAGCTTGGTCGGGTTCTCCGTGTTCTGGGGAAGTCCGGCCGCCGCGTAGAAGTCGGTCAGCACCTCGCTCGGATTCACCAGAATCACGCGCACGTTAAACGGCCGCAGCTCGGCGCGCCAGCATTCGGTCATCCCCCGCAGCGCGAACTTGCTGCCGTAGTAGGCCGTGCCCTTCGCCGCCCCCCGCACAGCCGCCGTCGACCCGATGTTGACGATGTGGCCGCTCTTCCGCTGGACAAAATGCCGCGCGGCCTCCCGCGCCATCAGCATCGCCCCGGCCACGTTGGTCGCGAACACCCGTTCGAAGTCGGCCAGCTCCATCTCGACGAGCGGCTTGATCACGCCGAAGCCGGCGTTGTTCACCAGAAGGTCCAGGTGATCGAACTGCCGAACCATGTCGGTGTAGGTGCGCAGAACATCCGCCTCCTTCGCCACGTCCGCGCGGATGGGATGGGCGCCGAGCGCCCGGGCGGCGGCGGCCAGCCGCCGCTCGTCGCGGCCCGTGATGGCCACCTTCGCCCCGGCCGCCGTCAATCGCTTCGCGATGGCGAGGCCGATGCCGTTCGACCCGCCCGTGACTAACGCTGTCGCGCCCTTCAGATTCATCGTCGCTCCCCCTATGGCATACTGCGCTGCCGGGCCCGGGTTCAGTGTGAAGGAGACTCCATGTCCAGAACCGCTGCGTTGCTGCTGGTCACCCTCGCGCTCTGTTCGACGTCCCTGTCGAGCCAGGCGCAGACGGGGTTCCCGCGGCTGCCGGCCCCGCCGGTCAAGTCCCCACCCGATACTACTGCGCCGGCCATCCCGGGCGTCGTGGCCGGCGGCACGAAGGTCCAGCTGATTCGGGATCTGTTTCAGAGCACCGAGGGGCCGATTGCGATGCCGGACGGAAGCCTGCTCTTCACCGAGCAGGACGCCGGCGACGGACGGCTGGTCAGGATCGACAAGGACGGGAACATCTCGACATTCCTCGACAACACGAACCGCACGATCGGTCTCGGCTACGACCCGAAAGGCCGGCTGATTGGCGCGCAGTCGAACATCCCCCGCATCGGCGTGCTGCATCCGGCGCGCATGACGCTCGCCGAGTCGTTCGAAGGGGTGCCGCTTGTCGCTCCGAACGATCTCGTCATCGACAAGCGCGGCGGAATCTACTTCACCGATCAACTGGGCGGACGGTTCAGGCCGGTGCCCGCCGGCCGGACACGGCCGATGATCTTCTACGTCCGTCCCGAAGACGGGAAGCTCGTGAAGGCCAGCGACGCCGTGGACCGTCCCAACGGCATTACGTTGAGCCCCGATGAGAAAGTGCTCTACGCGGCCAACGGCGACACGATCTCCGCGTTCGACGTGCAGCCGGACGGGACGCTCCGCAATTTCCGGACATTCGCGACGCTGGCCGGGACAACCCGGACCGCGCAGGGCGAGGTCCAGGGCGGGGCCGACAGCATGTGCGTGGACGAGGCCGGGCGCGTGTACGTCGCCGCCGGCGGCGTCCAGGTGTTCAGTCCTCAGGGGCAGCACCTGGGCACGATTCCGACGCCGCTCCGGGCCCAGGCCCCCGCCTTTGCCGGACCCGACAGGAAAACCCTCTACGTCGTCGGCGGCGGCGCGGTGTACAAGATCGCGATGCTGGCGCGTGGCGTCCAGGGACGCGCGAAGTAGCGGACCGCAAACATGACCATACGCTCTTTCGCCGCCGCGTTCCTGCTGCTGACGGCCGCCGGACATCCAGCGCCCACGGCGGCCCAGTCAGCACCGCAGTCCCGCCCGGACTTCAGCGGGATCTGGATTGCGAGCACAGCGGATATTTCCACGCTCCTGCTGCCGGGAGAGGAGATCTCCCTCACGCCCTATGGCGCCGAGCGGTACAAGAAGCTCGACATGGCGGACTCCCCCTCCTACAAGTGCCTGCCGTACGGGCCGACGCGGGGCCTCCAGTCCACCAATCCGTTCCAGATCATCCAGTCCGGCGGTCTGTTCACGATCCTGACCGAGCACATCGACTATCGATTGATCTACACCGACGGACGCGGCCACCCCGAGGACATCCTCGACTATCCGGAATGGATGGGACATTCGATCGGCCGGTGGGAGGGAGACACCCTGGTCGTCGACACGGTCGGGACCAGGGAAGAGACGTGGCTCGACACCGCGGGGTTCGAACACAGCGCGAAGCTGCATCTGACGGAACGGCTGCAGAAAACCGGAGCAGACAACTTCCGGATCACCGTCACCGTCGAAGACCCGGTGTTCTTTACCAGGCCGTTCACGTACTCGCGCGTGGCCCGGCGGATGGCGAAGGACGTGCGCCTGATGCCGGCGCGCTGCGCGGACAACGAGAATTCGCTGGCCGACGCCGTGCGCGGCGTGCAGGGCCCCGAACACAAGAATCCGCCGAAGCTCCCCCGGTAGCGCGGGAGCGCGGGCGCCCCCGGACCTGGCCCTATCGGTCGCTGGCCGCCGACCCGCCGAAGACCCGCCGGCCGTCAGCCAGCGTCAGCGTGCCGCCGTACGCCTTCGGTGTGCCGTTTCTGGCGGGAGACGAGCCGGTCACCGTCACCGTGTCGCCGACGTTCAGATCGCTCTTCCTCCACCCCGCGCGGTACAGCTGGTTGGGTGTGGAGCCTTCGATCGCCCAGTTCGTCACGGCGCCAGACGAGTCCGCCACGTCGATGAAGTAGAAGACGTGCGGGTTCTTCCACTCCAGCCTCGTCACGGTGCCTTTGAACGTGACCTTCTTGTCCGTGTCGTACGCCGCCGCGGCGCTGTGATGGGCCAGCAGGGACGCCCCGCCACAGAGCACGCCCAGAGTGAGTGCCAGGCCCGCAAGCAGGTTCCGTGTCATTGCCATCTCCTCTGATACGGCGCTATTTCGTGGTGTGCGCGTTGATGTATTCCTGCGCGAACTTCCACTGCAGGGGCGCGGTCGGGTTGTCGTTGATGAGCCCGCTCGCCGCCGCCTCGGCGCCCGCCTCCTCCACCGTCCACCCGTCCTTCACCACGCGTTTGATCATCCAGAGCATCGCCGTCCGGTGGCCGTTACCCGAGTGCATGAAGACCGGATAGTTGGCCGGGTCGCTCAACGCGTCGACGGCGCGCTCCACACGCGCCGGATCGTACTGCCCCTGGGGCGCGCCGTCCGGCGCAATCGTCAGCACGTAGTACTTCATGCCGGCCGCGCGCACCGCGGCGCCCTCCGCCTCGGCGTCGGGCCCGCCCGCCACGTTCACCACCGACCTGACGCCGCGGCGGACCAGTTCGGGAATCGCCTGCTCGCGCGACTGGAACTGACTGCCGTTGGCGGCGGTGGCGTCGATGCGGAAGTACCGCGTGAGTCCCGGAAACGGCTCGCGGCCGGTCTTGGGACGCGCCCCGCCGCGCGCCTGCCCCGACGCCGCCGGCGAGGCCGCCGCGGCCGCCCAGTTGATGCAACCCGGCCCCGAGTCGGGACCCATCGGGAAACGCTTCTCGGTCTCGAGCGTCTTCAGGTTCACCACCACCACGCTGTGGTCGTCCCTGAGGCCAAGGTACACGCGCGACCCGTCCGGCATGACGAACATCCCGCCGTCGCCGGTGTCCCGGTCGGCAACCTTGAGCCGCTTGATCTCCTTGCGCGAGGCCGCGTCCACAACGACCAGCGTGCCGGTGCCGCCGTCCAGGATGAGGACTTTGCCGTCCGGTGTGAACTTCAGGCGGTTGGCGTCGGTGAGCTTCAGATTGAACGACTGGATGACCTTCCGGCTGGCGGTGTCGATGATGGACACGCCGCCGTCGCCGCGCGTCGCCGTCCAGAGTTCCCGGCCGTCGGGCGAGAGGTCGATGCCTTCCGGTGTCTTGCCCGGCACCGGGATCGCCGACGTCTTGAACTTCGGCGGCCCGCCCGCCACGGCGTCGATCACCGAGACGCTGTTGGACCCGCGGTTCGGCACCCACATCGTCTGCTGATCCTTGGCCAGCACCAGCAGGTGCGTGCCGTCCTGGCCGATCCCGAGCATCCATTCGACCTTGTCCGCGACCGGGTCGTAGCGGCCGATGGTCTTGTAGCCCTCGGCCGTGAAGTAGAGCTTCCCGCCGGCGTAGAGCACGTCGTGCGGCGCGCTGAGGGCGCCAGGACTGATGCGCCGAAGCTCCTTCATGGCCCGCACGTCGATCACCGAAATGCCTTCGCGGGGGCTGGCCACAAACGCCATGCTTCCGTCGGGCGTGACCGCCACCTCGTGCGGGTCCACGCCGACCGGGACGCGGCCGAGGACGGTGCCCGACGCCGGGTCGACAAAGGCGAGCGCGCTGGCGTTCCTGAGCAGCACGAGCAGACGCGCGGCCGGCGGGGACTGGGCGGCGGCGCTGTTGGCGACAGCCACGAGGACGAGACACGACAGGGCACGCCGAAGGGAACGCCAGGCAAGCTTCATCTGCGACCTCCGGGGCGAATCATCGCACGATTGCGGCCGCGGTTATACTCACCCCCTGACGAAATCGGAGGCCATGGCATGCGTCTGAATCCGTTCGTTCCGGCCGCGGTGATCCTGTGCATGGCGGCGCCGGCCGTCGCCCAGGAATGGGTCGAGTACTCGAGCCGGCAGGATCTCTTCACCGTCAATTTTCCCGTTCAACCGGCCGTGCGGGACGTCACCTACGCCACCGAATTCGGCATCACGCTGCCGGCGCGGGTCTACACCGCCGAGAACCGGTCGGGCCGCTACGCGGTCACCGTGGTCGATTACACGGTCGCGGAACGGATCCATACCGAACGGGCCAAGGGCTGCCAGGGATACCCCGACACCTGCACCAACCGCACGAACAACGATCTGCGCGGGGCGCTCGACTATGCGGTGTCGCCGTTCCTGCAGCGGGACGCGAAGGTCACCTACTACGCCTTTGCCGACACGGACCGGGTGGAAGGACGCCGTATCCAGCTCGCCAACGCCGACCGGTCGAGGACGTTTGTCGCGATCTACATGCACGACAACCGCCTCTATATCCTCGAGGGCACGGTCCCGCCGGACCTGCCGCCGCCGGCGCAGTTTCAGCAGTCGCTCGGATTCTTCGATGCTGACGGGGAGCGCGTTCGCTATCGCACGCTCTACCGCAACGGCCTTCCCCCGCCGCCACGCGAGCAGACTCGCGGCCGGTTTGGCGGCTGCTGAGAGTGTAAACGCCCGAACGATCAGCGGAACGTGTAACCCACGCCCAGCTTGACACCCGGACTGTCCACGACTCCGACCTTGAATTCCACGAACAGCCCGGAATCGTACGCCGCACCCACCAGCATATTGAATCCGCCGCCGGCGTTGGTGTCGCGCGATGTGTCGATGATGTTCAGCGCCGGCCCTCCACCGGCGTAGAGATTCCACGCCCGCCTCGGCGACGGCTTGAAGTAGTAGGCAAACTCGATGTTGAATCCGACCCGTGTCGTGCCGCTGCCGAGGCCAATCTCGACGTTGGGCCGGAACCGCAGTCGATCCGCGACGGGCTCGGTTTCCACATGGCCGCCGAAGTAAAACTGACTCGGATCAGCCGACACGCCGGCCCGGATGCCGGCACGTGTCTGAGCCGCGGCCGGTTGAGCGAATAAGACGACGCCAAGCACAACCAGTAGCCCGGCACGCCACAGTGCGCACGTCCAACACGTCATAGGCATTCATCCTCCAGCCGCTCGTGAAGCCATGACGCAAGACGCGTGCCCTCGATCGCTCATGCGAACGGGTTTCAGTGGATCAACTTGCATTACAGCAGGTTCGGGGACGGACGCAGCTCATCCACGGGAGGGGTCACCGGGATCCAATCCGCTATTCGGTCAGCAGAACTTACACAACCGAACTTGGACGTCGAACCTGTCCGAGGAACGGTCAGCGTCGGGACGGCTGGCACGCCACGGTTGCCGTAGAATGCCCCTGCCAGTGGCGCTCGTCCGCGGGCACGCGTTCAACGCGGGGTAATCTGATGGAGTCGCACATGAAAACGGTCTGGGTCCTCGCCGCCGTCCTGGCCCTGTCCAGCCCGGCGTCCTCGGTGGCGACCGCGCAGCACGGGATGCCGGGCGGCACGCCGATGACGTTCTTCGTCACGAGCGAACCCATCGGCAACGGCGGCAATCTCGGCGGCCTGGCCGGCGCCGATGCGCACTGTCAGCAGCTCGCCCGGGCCGTCGGCGCGGGCAACCGGACCTGGCACGCGTACCTCAGCACGCAAGCGCGCCCGGGGCAGCCGGCGGTCAACGCGCGCGATCGGATCGGTGCAGGACCCTGGTACAACTCCGAGGGCGTGATGATCGCCCGTGACCTCGCGCATCTTCATGGAGACACGCTGGAACTCGCGCGGCTCGGCAACAACCTGACGAAGCGCACGGGATTGACGGAGAAAGGTCAGATCGTGCCGGGGCTCAACGACTACCAGGTTCCCCGGGACTCCGACTGGGAGTACACGAAGACGACGCCCTATACGAACCGGCACGAGATGCTGACCGGCTCGCAGCTCGACGGCCGGGCGTACCCGCCGGGCGTCGACTACACGTGCAACAACTGGACGAGCAGCAGCGACCCCGCTCCCGGAGGGCCCCAGGTGCTCGAAGGCGGCGCTGGCAGGCCGAATGCGCAGATCGGATTCCCCGATCGCAACGGCGGCGGCAACGGCTCGTGGAATTCATCGCATGGCACGACCGGCTGCAGTCAGACCGCGCTCAACAGGACCCACGGCATCGGCATGTTCTACTGCTTCGCGACGAACTGAGACGGATCATGAAGCACATCCTGCTGTGGACATCGATCGGCGCCCTTGTCGCGGCGAGCGCGGCGGTCGCCCAGGACCGGGGCAGAATGCCGGCCTCCGACCGCATTCCCTCGAGCCTGATGACGTTCTTCGTGACCAGCGAGCCTCTCGGAAACGGAGGCAACCTTGGTGGGTTGGCGGGTGCGGATGCGCACTGCCAGGCGCTGGCCGCCGCCGCGGGCGCCGGTGGCAGGACGTGGCGCGCGTATCTCAGCACACAGGCCCGGCCCGGTCAGCCGGCCGTCAACGCACGAGACCGCATCGGCACCGGTCCCTGGTACAACTCGAAAGAGAGGCTTCCGGACTATCTGAACCGCCGGCTCAACCGGCCGATCGTCCAGTCCGAAATACACGGAGACACCCTGGATGAAGCGCGACGCGGCAGCAACCTGACGAAGGAATTCGCGCTCACCGAAAAGGGCGAACTCGTCAACGGGATTGGCGATCCGCTGCCGACCCGCCACGACATCCTGACCGGCTCGCAGCCGGATGGACGCGCCTTCACCGACGCGGCCGACCACACGTGCAACAACTGGACAAGCAACGGCGCCGGCTCCGCGCAGGTCGGCCACTCCGATCGCGTGGGCAACGGGAACCAGTCGTGGAACTCCTCGCACGCCACGACGGGGTGCGGTCAGAAGGATCTCGTCAGCTGGGGCGGTGTCGGGCTGTTCTACTGCTTCGCGGTGGATTAGCCGTCAGCCCGACGCTTCACGATTTCACCACTTCCGGCGCGCGCGGCAGCGCGAGCAGCTGGCGTGCGTCGTCGGGCGACGCGATCTCGCGCCCCAGGCTGCGCGCGAGCTGGACGATCCGCTGCACGCATTCGCCCTGCGTCCTCGCCGGTCTGCCCGGCGCGAGCTCCACGTCGTTCTCCAGGCCGGTCCGCACGTGCCCGCCCCTGGCAATCGCCACCGCCGCCATGTCGAGATGCTTCGGCCCCCTGACGCACACGGTCCAGTGCGTGTTCGGCGGCAGCATCGCCACCATCGCCTCGAGCTGCACCGGCGTCGCCGGCACTCCGTAGTAGCGGGTGTAGTTCAGGAAGACCGTGACGCAATAGGGCGGACGCAGCAGGCCCGTCTCGACGAACGCGAGGAAGTTCGCGACGTCGCCGGTATGGAAGACCTCCACTTCCGGCAGCACGCCCGCCGCGAGGTAGTCGATCCCGTACTGCTTCTGGGCGTCGGCGGGCACGACCATCCCGCCGTAGTGATGCCCGACGAGGAAGGAGCCGGCCTCCGGCTTCAGCGCGAGCAGCGTCTTGCGGACGGGCGGCGTCATCGCCGACGCGCCGTAATTGACGATGACCTTCGACTTCGACCTGACCGCCTCGGTGAGGCGCCGCCAGTTCTCGAGATCCGGCTCGTTGAGCACGCTCACGCCACGCCCCTGCGCGACGTTCCTGCTCGCGCCGCGCAGGTGGACGATCGCGGCGCCGGCGTTGATCCCGTCGAGCGCCGCGGCGGCGTGCGCCTGGACATCTCCGGCCTCGTACTGCGAGCCCCGCGGCAGCAGCGTGCTCTGGCCGCTTGGTGACAGGGTGATCACCAGTTTCTCGTGCGCCCCGCCCTGCGCGGCCGCGCCGACGCCGCCCAACCCGACCGCCGCGGCCCTGACGAACTCCCGGCGCGACGGGTTGGGGATGCGGTCACGACGGGTCATCGATCTGGCCTTTCGCCTCGCTGAATCCGAAAAACAGGCTCGAACGGCCGGATCATACGCCGAGCCCGGGTGATTAGCGCGCCCCGTTGCGCTAGAATGCCCGCCACAAAGGGAGAACCGGCATGACAAAGACACGTGCGACGGCATTCACGGCGGCGGTCGGTCTTCTGATCCTGTCGGGTCCGCTGCTGGCCCACCACGCCAACGCCATCTTCGACGTCGGCAAGCGGGTCACGGTCACAGGCACGGTCACCGAGTGGTTCTGGGCCAACCCGCATTGCCTCCTGCGGTTCGACGCCAAGGACGACAAGGGCCAGATGGTGCACTGGGTCGCGGAAACCCAGGCGCCGCCCAACATGATCCCCTTCGGCTGGAGCAAGCTGTCCTTCAAGGCCGGGGATGTCGTGACGCTCACGCTCGAACCGGTCAAGAGCGGCCAGGCACTCGGACGCATCCTGCAGGCCGTGCTCCCGGATGGCACGACGCTCGTCGCCGGTGCAACGGCCGTCCCTGCCGGAACGGCCGGCGGGCCGCCACCCACACGATAGCCGCCAGTCACTGACGGGGACGCACCATGACACACCGAGTTGTCGTTCCGGCGCTTGCCGCGGTCGCACTTGTGGCGCTGCTGTCCCCTGTGGCGCGCGGTCAGCAGGGGTTCCGGCGCGCGCCCGGAGCCGTGTACGACGTGGATTTCGCAGGCAGGAAGTCGGGGCCCGCTCCGCGACGCAGCATCTCCGGCATCTGGGAATTCGCCAAAGGCGGCGCCGAGGGGATTCAGGCGGATGGGGTGAAGGCCATGCCGTCGGACGGCAAGCCGGAACACGAGCTGCCGTTCACGGCCGAAGGGCGGGCGGCTTTCATGGCCAACAAGCCGACCTTTGGCGTCACGCTGGTGCCCTCGGCCTTCACCAACGATCCGATGCCCGGCTGCGATCCGCAGGGGTTTCCGCGCATCACGCTCCACAACGCCCACACGGAGCAGATCCTCCAGACCACCACGCAGGTGGTGATCCTGTATCAGTTCAACAAGAAATGGCGCGTCATCTGGACCGACGGCCGCGCGCTCCCGAAGAATCCGGAAGTGCCCGCGTGGGACATCAAGGACTCCCCCCCGCCTGAATCCCGCTGGTGGGGGTACTCGGTCGGCCGGTGGGTGGACGACTACACGTTCGTCGGGGAGTCGAATGGCTTCGACGATCGAGCCTGGCTCGACAATGCCGGCCGTCCGCACAGCGACGCGATGCGCGTGGTGGAGACGTACCACCGTGTCGACGCCGACCACCTGGAGAAGACGATCACGATTGACGATCCGAAGTACTACACCAGGCCGTGGGTGGCGCTCGACAAGCTTCCGTACAGACTGCAATCGGCCAGCTTCGAAATTCCCGAACAGGAATGCGTCCCTTCGGAAACGGCGAAATACGACAAGCTGTTCGGCAACCCGGCTGCCGGCGTCGACAGCGCGCGTTGACGCGCCGCCGCATGCGCCTTGCCGCCGCGCTGGCCGTTCTGTTCGCGCTCGCCGCACCGGCGTCGGCGCGCGCGGCGACGACCGCCATCAGGTTCGGCACGCTCGTTGACGGGCAGGGGCACGTCTTCGCCAATGCCGTCGTGGTCGTCGTCGACGATCGCGTGCAGAGCGTCACGAGCGGCGGGCCGATTGCGGGCGGCGCCGAGCTCATCGACCTGTCCCGATACACCGGCATCCCGGGCCTCATCGACGCGCACACGCACATCACCTATTACTGGGACGGCACGACGACGCCGCGCAGCGAGCCGCCCCGGCATCCGGCGGTCACGGCCGTCCTCGCGCAGGAGAACGCGCTGAAGGCGCTCGAGGCGGGCGTCACGACGATTCGCGATCTCAATGCCGCCGGCGGCGTGGACCTGGCCATGCGGGACCTCATCAAGATGGGAAAGATGATCGGTCCGCGCATGTTCGTCTCCGGAACCACGATTCGCATCACCAGCAGTGCCGGACCGCCTGCGCCGATCGGCCTCATGGCGGACGGCGTCGACGGCGTGATCCGCGGCGTGCGCCAGGTGATCGCCTCGGGCGCCGACTGGGTGAAGATGCACGCCTCGACCGGCGGCTTCGACGATCTGAGCCAGACGCAGACATTCACGTTCGAGGAACTGAAGGCCGGTATCGACGCCGCCCACGCCCTCGGGAAGAAGGTGGCGGTGCACTCCTACGGACCCGCCGGCGCGCGCGAGGCCGTCCGCGCCGGCGCCGATTCGCTCGAGCACCCCACCGACATGGACGACGAGACCATTGCGGAGATGGTCCGGCGCAGGACGTATTACAGCCCGACGATCGATCACAATCAGTACTACGTGGAGAACGCCGACGCGGTCTACCATTTTCCGCCCGGTACGAAGGAGCGGCTCGGCGACTTCATCCGGCGCAATGTGGACACGGCGCGGAAGGCGTTCCGCGCCGGCGTGCACATCGTCATGGGGTCCGACGCCGTCTATAACGGCTGGGGATTGAACACGCGCGAGCTCGACTGGTTCGTGAAGATCGGCATGACGCCGGAGCAGGCACTCGGAGCGGCCACCAGCGAGCCCGCGGCCCTGCTCGGCATGGAGCGCAGCCTGGGCGCCGTGGCGCCCGGCTTCTTCGCCGACATCGTCGCCGTGGACGGCAACCCGCTCGCCACTATCACCGCGGTGTCGAAGCGGGATAATGTCCGCTGGGTGATGAAGGCCGGCCGCGTGGTCGTCGACAAGACCAGGAGAATCGACACGAACACCGGACGATGAACAGGGAGGCGCAGATGAGCCGTCGATTGCCCGCTTTGCTCGTATTCGTGCTGGCGCTCGCGCCGTCGCTGGCTGCCGCGCAGTCGCAGCGCTGGACGCCGCCGCGCACGCCCGACGGACAGCCCGACCTGCAGGGCTTCTGGACCAACAACACGTACACGCCCCTGGAGCGGCCGAAGAACGTCACCCAGGAGTTCTTTACGAAAGAGCAGGCCGCTGACGTCGTCAGGCGGGCGGCGGCGGAGGAATCGGCCCAGACCGAACCGGGCACCGTCGCCGACGTGCACTATGACTTCACGCAGTTCGGGCTGGACCGCAATCAGTCGCCGGCCGCGTCAACTCTTCGCACGTCGCTCGTCGTCGATCCGGCCGATGGCCGGCTGCCTCCATTGAGCGCGGAAGGACAGCGGCGGGCGGCGGCGCGCGCCGAGGCGCTCAAGGGCGTCGGTCGATGGGACTCGGTCCAGACCAACGAGCTCGACGACCGCTGCATGATTTTTGCGGGCGCCGGTCCCCCGATGCTTCCGCAGACCTACAACAGCAATTACCAGATCGTGCAGGCGCCTGGCTACGTGATGATCCTGTTCGAGATGGCGCACGACTTCCGGGTCGTCCCGCTCGACGGCCGGCCGCACGTGCCGCCGGAGATCCGGCAGTGGATCGGCGACTCACGCGGCCGCTGGGACGGCGACACGCTCGTCGTGGAGACCACGAACTTCAACGGCAGGAATCCGCTGCGCGGGTCGAGCGAGCACATGCGGGTCGTCGAGCGGTTCACGCGCGTGAACGCCGACACGATTCGGTATCAGTTCACCATCGACGATCAGGCGACGTGGACGCGGCCGTGGTCGGCGGAGCTGCTCATGCGCAAGACGATCGGGCCGCTCTTCGAGCACGCCTGCCACGAGGGGAATTACGGTCTCTACAACACGCTCGTGGGCGCCCGCCTCGAGGACAAGAAAGCGGCCGAAGCGGCCGCCGCCAGGGGCGCCAAGTAGGGCACGCGGAACGGAGGGTAGTGGAATGCGGATGCTGCTCGCGGTCGTGGCCGCCGGAGTGCTGTCAGCCCCGTTGTTCGCGCAGGGCATCGTGTCCGGACAGGGCGGCGGCGAGGACGTCGGTGCGCTCGGTCCGGTCAACGCCCTGGGACAGGAGATCCGTCGCGCGGCGCCCCCGACCGATCCCCCGCCCCGGCTGCCCGACGGCACGATCAACCTTGGCGACGGCCTCTGGATTGGCGGCGGCCCCGGCGACATGGCATCGGCGCTCCCCAAGGGCGAATCGCTGCCGCTGCTGCCGTGGGGAGAGGCGCTCCTGGACGATCGCGTCAAGCGGCCCGCCGACGATCCGTATTACTGGTGCCTGCCGATGGGCGTGCCGCGCGTGACGCCGTATCCGTGGCGGTTCGTGCAGAACTACACGCACGCGAAGCCGACGCACCTCTTCATCCTGCACGAGGCGATCATCCACACCTACCGCCAGATCTTCATGGACGGCCGCGCGCACCCGCCCGACCTCGACCCCACCTGGTTCGGCCATTCCATCGGCCGGTGGGAGGGCGACACGCTCGTCATCGACACGGTCGGCTACAACGACAAGTTCTGGTTCGACCGCAAAGGCACGCCGCACACCGAGCAGCTCCACACGGTCGAGCGGTGGACGCGCGTCACCCGGGGCACGCTCGTCAACGCGATCACCATCGACGACCCGGGCGCGTACTCCAGACCGTTTGTGGCGACGTTCAACGCGCGGCTCGCGCCAGCCGGGGATGAGCTGATGGAGAACTTCTGCCAGGAGAACAACCAGTTCGGCACCGCCGGAGGCCATACGCATCCGTTCGCACGCTGATCACCAGACATTCAATCGTTCCAGCGGGAGGCCGTCATGAAGTTTCTGTTCTAGAGACAGAAGTTCCCCGTCGGCCGCCGGAGTTTTCTCGCTACCGCCTGAGAAATCGCGTATTTCCGGCCTGTGCGGCCGGAACGCGACTTGCCTGCACGGACGGCAGGAGGGTAGCGTGGCGCTCCAACCGACTTCGTACACCGCGCCGATGATGTGCCGGTGGCTGCAGTTCAAAGAACAGCCGAACGTGCCGACCAGCAACTGGACCCAGGCGACCTGCGTTCGCATCCGTACTCAGGCGCGGGTGGTGTCTCCCGCCCGTGATTGCGTCGGGTGTCGTTACTGGGAAGTTGCGCCGAAAGCGTAGCCCCGACGGGATCACGCAAATACGAGATCACCCGCGCTGCAGCAGCGGCCGAAGCGTCCGGATGTCTGTGACCGTCTCGACCGCGAGCACGGTGTCGATCAGCTTCTGCGCGGTCGCCGCCCCGAGCACCGGGCCGATGAGATCGCGGGCCTTGTCCACCACCTCGCCGCGCGGCATCGGGTTGCGCACGGTGCCCCGCACCGCCTCCACGCGGTCGGAGAGCTGCGCCCCGTCGTTCAGCGCGATCTCGACGACCGCCACGCGCGCCGGCAGGAGCCGCGCGAGCGAGGCGTCGGGCACGTAGGTCACCTTGCTGCGCTGGCGGAGGACGGCCAGGTCCTGCATGCGCGGCTTGTCGTGCGCCGCCTTGAACGAGGCGGTCCTGTCGAGGAGCATCACCGCCACCATGTGCTGCAGGCAGATGTCCGGCAGCTCGCGGTTGTCCACGACGGCGCCAACAGTCGGCGCGAGGCGCACGACGACGGCCTTCACGTCGCCGGCGTCGAAGGGACGCTTCCGCCGGAGATTTTCAATGGCGTCGAGCGGCGCCTGAATCGGGGTGCCGACGGTCCACTTCTTGATATCGGTGTTGACCACTTCGTACCGCTCGCCAAGGGCGTCCACGAGCACGGACGGCGAGCCTTTCGGCGCGTTGACCTGAAAGAAATTGTCCTCGCCCGAGAACACGTCGTCCACGCC
Source organism: Acidobacteriota bacterium (assembly GCA_016213695.1). Taxonomy (GTDB): domain Bacteria; phylum Acidobacteriota; class Vicinamibacteria; order Vicinamibacterales; family UBA2999; genus DATCJA01. The sequence goes on from JACQZV010000172.1 coordinate 31,158, forward strand.
GGTCCACCCGGAGCGCACGAGCAGCGCGGCGGTCACGCCGTTGCGGGCCGGCATCCCGCCGAAGACGAATCCCTTTTCGATGTGGTCGGTGTCGCGGCCCCACACCGCGTAGCCGGCCGCCTGCTGCGTCGCATAGTCGAGGAGCCATCGCATCTGCTGCGCATTGAACCCGGCGACACAGCCCGCGGCCGCCGACGATCCGAAGTTCCCCGCGAAGGCGTGCGTGCTGCGGCGGCTCTCGTCTCGAAACGTCATGCCGCCGAGCGCCATCGTCAGGCGGCAGCCGACGTCGTAGCCGAGCGCCACCGCGCGCAGATAGCGCTCGCCGGTCGCGCCGAGATCCTCGCCGAGCGCCAGCGCCGCCGGCACGATCGAGGCGCCCGGATGCGACTGCGACGGCCCGTGCGAGTCGTCTGTTTCGTCGGAATGCGCGAGGACGCCGTTGACGAGCGCGGCGTCGATCGGTCCGGTCAGGACGCTCGAACCGACCACGGTGGCCACCGCGCGGCCCGCCTGCGCCCGCGCCATGGTCAGCGCGGCCCGGCCCGCCGGGAGCTCCGACCCCGACACCATCGCGGCGAGCGTGTCGAGGATGTGGTGCTTCGCCTTCTCGACGACCTCCGGCGGCAGCGCGCGATCCTTCGCGGCAGCCATGTACAGGCTGAGCGTGGCCATCACGGGGCTCACGGCCGACGTCGCGGCCTGCGCCCGCAGCCGGATCGACGGCAGCGCGGCCGCGCAGAGGGCGAGGGCGCCACGGCCGAGCAGGCCGCGGCGGGACAACCGGGCGCGAGGAAGCGGTGACATGTGCAGCGAAGTATAGGCCGCCGGGCGCGATCAGTCGAAATAGCCCGACTCGATGTAGCGCAGCCAGACACTGCCAACCACCACGATCGCATCCTGCGTGAAGAGGTAGTGGTGCCACCCCTGGATGCGGCCGACGCGGTACGTCTTCGCATAGGGCTCCATGACCCTCCGGTTGGCATCGACGGTTGACGGCGGCAGCGCCTCGTCTTCGGTGCCGTTCAGATCGAGCACCGGCACCGCCTTGAGCGCCGCCGGCGGATAGCTCGGCTCGAACATCGCCTGCATGAAGGCGGCGAGCCCTCCGGCGCGGTCGGCCGCCGGCAGAAACCCCGACTGCCACAGGCGCACGGCGTGCTCGGTGAGCGCGCCGGCGCCGAACTGCATCGCGGCGTCCTCCGTGCTCTTGAAGCGCGGCGACTTCAGCGCCATCGTCCACCACCGCGCGCGGGTGCCGGCGTCGACGTGCTTCGTGTAGACCTCGAAGTCGTCCAGGCCGCGCTCGCGGACGCGCAGCGCCATCCGCTCGTACGGGTCGTTGATGGCGCCGCCGAGCGCGCGGTTGTTCACATACGCCAGGCCGGTGGAACTCGTGCCCCAGCCGAGATACCCGTCCGGCGTGTACTGCTTCGCCAGCGGATAGAGACTCGCGCCGCCGGTTGACATCCCCCAGAACAGCACGAACGCGCCGCGCCGATTCGGAATCGCCTTCTCCAGCGCGAGGCGGTACCCCTCGAGAAACACCCGCGGCGTCGCCGCGAGCATCTGCGCCTCCAGATCGGTGCCCGTCTTCGGAAAACGGTAGATGGCGCTCATGCTGGGCGAGGTGCCGGCCGCCGCGCCGGAACGCCGCACCTCGTAGTCGCCGGCCGACCAGCGCTCGCGCCGGGTGCGGCTGAAGATCGGCATGCGCTCGCCAATCGGCACGTCTTCCCACGAGCCGTCACCCGTGGGCGCCAGAAAATTCCAGCGCCCGACGCGCGTGAGCGCGACGAAGGTGATGCCGCGCCTGGCGAGCCAGACGCCGGGACCGTCCTTCCCTTCGACGGTCCAGACGAAGTCCATGCCGTACTCGCTGCCAGGCTCCGCGCCGACGACCACGATCCGCCGGCCGTTCCGCAGCCGGGGCCGGTCCGGCGTCAGCGTGACGACGACCTGCGTGAAGCGCTGGCCGTGGGCCGTGAAATCGATGAAGTCGGTCCGCTGCGTATAGGCACTGGTCTCGGGATAGTCGCGTCCGGCGAGGATGGCGGCGATCGCCTCCCGGCCCAGCGTGCCGTTATCGGGCGGAAGGTCCCAGGCGCCCGCCGGAACAGCAACGAGCAGCAGGAGAAAAAGAACGGGCGGGCCGTACGGGCCCGCCCGGCGGAGGTGGAACACGTGCTAGCGCGTGGCGGTCGTCGCCTCGGCGACCACCGGGTTGATCAGCGCGCCGATACCTTCGATCTCGCACTTGGCGATATCGCCCGCGCGCATCCAGCGCGGGTCGGCGCGCTCGATGTTGGTGCCGGCCGGGCTCCCGCCCGAGATCACGTCGCCGACGTGGAGCGTCAGGTTGTTCGACGCGAAGTGCAGCAGTTCGGAGATGTTGTGGCTCATCCGATCGGTGTTCGAGTCCTGCATCACGACGTTATTGAGGTACATCGTGTGCCGCGTGTGCATCGGATCCTTGATGAACTCCTTCGGCACGATGTACGGACCGAGCGGGCCGAACGTGTCGTGATTCTTGCCGACGAGCCAGTCCGAGCCGCCCATCTTCCGGTCGCCGCGCCCGGCGCGATCGGACACGTCGTGATGCGCGGTGTAGCCGAAGATATAGTCGCCGGCGCTGGCCACCGGAACGTGACTGGCCGTCCTCCCGATCACGGTCGCGAACTCGCACTCGAAGTCGACCTGCGTGCGCCCGCGCGGCATCACAATCTGATCGTTGGCGCCGATGATCACGGTGGGCGACTTGAGGAAGAGGTACGGGTTGTCGCGCGTGTCGCCCGCCTTCCGCTCCCAGAGGCCCGGCGCCGACTGCGCGGTCGGTGCGGCCGCCGCCGCGGCCCGGCCGCCGCGCGCCTGGTTGGTCGCGATGCCCTGCTCGTGCTCGACATAGTTGCCGCCGGCGTTCAACTGCACGGAGGGCCGCACGGGCGGCAGGACCTTCAACGAGCTGACGGGATAGGCGTAGGCGGGCGCGCTGCCGGCGCTCGACACCACCTTCGCGATCGCGCCCAGCCGCTGCCGCCACTCGGCGTCATAGCGGGCGATGAGCTGCTTCATGTCGCCCGGGGCGGTCAGGCGCGGCGCCGACGCGTTCGTCTTCTCGTAGGCCGCGTTCGCCTGCGCAATGTCCACCGCCTGGGTGTCGCGCACGACCAGCCCGAGAAACGTCCGGCCGTTCTGCTCGAACGTCCCGAGCTTGAACGGGACCGCCGCCCCGCCCGTCTGCGCGATCATGTGAGCCGACGCCGAGAAGGCCATCGCGAGGGCGAGCCCCGCCAGGATACGTCGTGGTGCCACAGTCACCTCCATCAAGAAACGAAGAGCGAATTCTACCTGTCTGACTCAGCGCGTCGCCAGCGCCGGCGACGGCGTGACCTCGAACATGAAGCGAAGCGCCGGAATCCTGTTCCCCGGGTGATCGTCCGCGTAGGTGAGCTGCGGCAGACGATACAGCTGCTGCACCTCGGTGGCGGGGCCCTGGTAGATGCCGGGGTACAGATCGATGATGTGCACGCCGGGCGCCCCGCTCGCGGTGAAGTTGATCACCACGTCGCCCTGGCTGTTGAACCCGCACGCATACCCCATGTAGGCGTTGTCGTAGGTGGCCACGTAGATGTTGTCGTATTCGGTCCAGCCGACGCCCTTGAGGTGAATCGTGACGGGCGTGCCTGCCGGTCCCGACAGCGGCGTGATGCCGACGACGCTCGTCTCGATGACGAAGTGCGCGCGTGCCAGGGTCTTGTCGCCCGCCCTCAGCGATACGTCGTGCAGCCCGCCGAGATCCTCGGGCACGGCGATCGGCATCTCGAGCGTGCCGTCACCGCGAACCGTGGCGCGCGTCAGATCCTTGCCGACCGGCGCGAAGCCGTCGGCAACGCGGTTGCCCTCCGACGTGCCCCACACGAGCTGCACGGCCGTCCCCGGGGCGAAGCCCTGCCCGCGCAGCACGACCCTGGTCCCCACGGGTCCCTGCGTCGCGCTCAACGCCACCTTCGCGCCAGGGACGCTGACGTCGGTCTCGGGCACCGGCTGCCGCTGGTACGGCTCGGCGTACGCCGCCGGCGTCGCCGTCCGCCCCGGCGTCGTCCTGAACACGAACTGGGGCCGCGGCAGGTGCGCCACGGGGGACTGCTCGTAGTTGAGATACCCCTGCCCCTGCCACGCCGTCAGGAGCTTGACAACGTGATCGCCGGCCGGGCCGGCGGCGCGAACGCGCGCCACGCCGGAACCGCGGGTCGTGACCGCCGACACGAAGCCGGCGTTGTGGTTGTCCCAGTTGACGACCCACGTGTTTTCCATGGTGCGCCAGCCGAGCCCGGTGACCTTCACCTCGACAAGCGTGCCCACGGGGCCCGATCGCGGCGTCATGTCGAAGGTCTGCGTCACTTCGATGCCGCCGTGCGCCACGGGCGTGCCGTTGACGAGCGCGGTGATCTCATGAACGCCGCCGTAGTCCTCGGGGATCGTGAACGCCGCGTCGAGACGGCCGCCCGCGTCCACGTCGAACCGCCCGAGCGACGTCGTCGTCTCGGAGAACTTGCGGCCGCGGAAGTGATAGTAATCCTCGATCACCCAGCCGCCGGCGACCGTGCCCCACTGCAATTCGACGTTCGACCGCGGCGGCAGGCCGCTGGCGGCGGCACGCACGCGCGCGCCGACGACGGCCGGCCGGTCGTAGGTCAGCGCGAGGGCGGCCGACGAAGCAGGCGCAGCGGGTTCGGCCGCGGCGGCCGCCACGGCGCCGGCGTCCGTCGATGACTCGACGCTCGAGCAGGCGGGAAGCACCACGGCGAAGAGGACGAGCGCAGGCAGCGTGAATCGCACGCCCCTATTCTTGTAGCGGCGCGGCACCCTTGTCCACCCGGCTATAATCAGCTGCCTTTTGACAGGAGGGCCCATGCGTACTGCTCTGATCACTCTGGCGGCCGCGGTCATGATCGCGCCGTCCGCCGCCTACGCGCAGCAGCGCGCGCTGAAGCTGGCCGCGGTGTCGAGCCGGCCCGAATTCGTCACTGGCGGCGACGTCCTCGTGCGCGTCGAAGTGCCGCCCGGCACACCGGCCGGCGGCGTGCGCCTGTCCGTCAACGGCGCCGACGTCACGGCGAGGCTCCGCGCCGACGCAGGCTGCCGCTCGCTGACCGGCCTGGTCGCCGGCCTGGCCGTCGGCCCCAACGAGATCGTCGCGACGAGCGGGGGCGCCTCCGCCCGGCTGGCGGTCGTGAACCATCCGATCGAGGGCCCGGTGCTCTCGGGACCCCAGGAGCAGCCGTTTGTCTGCATGACCGGGCGCTTCAAGCTGCAGGCGGGCGGGACGCTCGGCGCGCCGCTCGATGCGAACTGCTCGATCGCCACGCGCGTCGACTACGTCTACCGGCCGACGACCGGCGCCGATTTCAAGGCGCTGGCCGATCCGAAAGCGGCGCCGGCAGACGCTGCCATGGTGACCGTCAACGGGAAGCAGGTGCCGTTCGTCGTCCGCATCGAGACCGGCACGATCGACCGCGCGGTCTATCAGATCGCGATGCTCCACAACCCGGCCGTGGATCCGGCGCCGGATTTCGCGTCGCGGAGCGCGGGCTGGAACGGGAGGCTCATCTACACGTTCGGCGGCGGCTGCGAGCCCGGCTGGTATCAGCAGGGAGGCACGACCGGCGGCGTCATGGACGACGTGCAGCTGCGCCTGGGGTACGCGGTGGCGTCGGCGTCGCTCAACGTGGCCGGCAACAACTGCAACGACGTGATCTCGGCCGAGACGATGATGATGGTGAAGGAGCATTTCATCGAGGCGTACGGCGCGCCGCTCTTCACGATCGGCTGGGGCTCGTCGGGCGGCGCCATCCAGCAGTATCAGATCGCCGACAACTATCCGGGGCTCCTCGACGGCCTCATCACCGGGCGCAGTTTCATGGACTCGCCGTTCGCCAGCTCGCTCAGCAGCGGCGACAGCCGCCTGCTCCTGACGTATTTCGACAAGAACGCGGGCGTGCCGTACACCGCCGAGCAGAAGCGCGCGGTCGCGGGCTTCAGGACGGTTGAGACGATCAGCAACCTCTCGCGCGTGCGCGCGCCGCGCTTCAACGCCACCGAGCGGTGCCCCGAGGGGCTCGCGCCGGAGCTGCGGTACCACCCGGCGAGCAACCCGAAGGGCGCCCGCTGCACCATCTGGGACCACGGGTCGGTCGTCTACGGCCGCGACCCGAAGACCGGCTTCGCGCGGCGGCCCCTCGACAACGTGGGCGTGCAGTACGGCCTGGAGGCGCTCAACAGCGGCGCCATCACGAAGGAGCAGTTCCTCGATCTGAACGAAAAGATCGGCGGCTTCGACATCGACGGCAACGTCGCCCCGCCGCGCATGGCGGCCGACCTGGCGGCGACGCGCGCCGCCTACCGCACGGGCCGCATGGGCAACGGCGGCGGCGGCCTCGCCACGACGCCGATTATCGACTACCGCACCTACTACGACGACCAGCCGGGCGGCGACGTCCACCTGCGCTTCCACTCGTTCTCGACACGCGCGAGGCTCGAGAAGGCCAACGGCTACTCCGACAACATGGTCATGCTGCTGCAGGACAAGCGGTACGGCGACTTCGACACCACCAGCCCGGTGCTGGTGCAGGCGCTCGCGCAGATGGACCAGTGGCTGACGACCCTGTCGAAGGACACGTCGGCGGACCCGGCGATTGCGAGGCTTCGCCGCGCCAGGCCGGCCGAGCTCGTCGAGGGCTGCTGGAGCAAGGACGAGGCGCCGCAGCGGATCGCGGAAAAGCTGCAGTACCGATCCGGCCGCTGCAACGAGCTCTACCCCGCCTTTTCGTTCCCGCGCGGGGTGGCGGGGGCGCCAATCTCGAACGACGTCATCAAGTGCCAGCTCAAGCCGCCGAGCGCCGCCGATTACAAGGCGGCGTTCAGCGCCGACGAGACGGCGCGGCTGCGCCGGATCTTCCCGGAAGGCGTGTGCGACTGGTCGAAGCCGGGCGTCGGGCAGGAGCGGCTGACGGGGACGTGGCAGGTGTTCAAGGCCGGCAGCAGCGGCACGGAATAGATCTGCCAGCAGTGGCGCGTTACTTCGGCGGCGTCACCCCGCTGAACCACTTGAAGCCGAGCGAGTGCACACCAATGACCGTCCGGTCATTCCCCTCGTAGCAGGCCCGCTCCCAGAGCTCCTTGTCGTACGGATTGTTCTCCACCGGGGGCAGGCTCGACGCGATGCTGGTGCCTCGCGGCCCCCGCGGGCCGGTCCCGGGGCGCCGCTTCGGGAAGGTCATCGTCCTGGGTCTCGTGTAGATCGTCGGATCCTCGATCGTCACCTGGTAGTCGATCGTGTTCGCATCGACGAGCCGCCACCGCTCGATCATGCGCGTGTTCTCGCTGTAGAACTGCCCGGTGCTGTCGAACCATCCCCTGCCGTTGAGGCCGGTCACTTCGACGACCAGCGTGTCGCCGTCCCAGCGGCCGCGCGACACCCCCAGCCAGAACTTCGCGCTCTGGCTGACCGCCGGACGTCCGTCCGTGGGGATGACGCGATAGGTGTCATCGCTCAACATGATCACGGAGCCCGGCTTCTGCACGATCTCCTGCGCGTCGAACGAGAAGACCGGCATGTAGTTCAGGCAGAACGCCCCCGGAGAGACGTGCAGGTGCTCGCCGGTCTCGCCGGGCCATCCGCGTGCGAGACCTCGCAGGATCTCGTTCCGTTTCGCGAGCGCCCACGGCTGGTAGGGAACCTTCCCGTCCGTGGGATCGGACACGAAGCTCTCCTGGGACGGCGTCGTCCCGTCCACGTACTCGTGGTCTTCGAGATAGCTGTTGTTGTCGCCCCCGGCGCCGTTCCACACCCCCTGCAGGTCGGGCACGCCGTCCCTCGTCCGCGGCGCCGTGTAGGGTGGGAGCTTCGCCTTCTCGGCGACCCAGGTTTTCGCCATCGGGAGCTTCGGCGTGTCCCTGGGCCAGAAGGCCTGCCCCGTCGCAAATCCTGGAGCCAGCAGCAGAATCGAGAACGCCAACGCGAGCGGTGTGGTGTATGTCATACACGAACTCAACGCTTCTCGAAGAAGCTCGACGCGGGATTGTTCCACTCCTGCTCCATGAGGTACGCGTTGCACTGGTATTCGAGCAGCTCGGCGTCCCGCTCCTGACGCCGGTAGAGCGGCATGCGGATCGTCCACGGCCGCGTGAACACGTTCGGGTCCTCGATCGTCGCCTCGTAGAGCAGGTGATCCGGACTGGTCCGCGTGTAGCGCTCGACGACGTGCAGGGCGCCGCTGTGGAAGTTCCCTGCACGATCGAACCAGGTGCGGTCGTTGAAATGGATCACATCCACAACGAGTGTGTTCCCCTCCCAGCGCCCGCGCGAGTCTCCCATCCACCATTCGATCGGACCGTCCGGATGCGGATTCCCGTTCGTATAGATGTAGCGCACGGCCTGCAGGTACTCGTAGAGGATCGAGACCTTGTCGGCCTGCTGCACGATCTGGAGCGGATGGGGCATGTAGGTGATGCGCGGCACGCCGGGGAGGTAACACTTCGCTTCCGGATCGAGCGTCGCCCGATTGGCGATGTTCTCCTTCTTCCGTGCGAGGGCCGACGGCTGGTACGGGATGATGCCCCCTTCGACGACACCCCGCCCCGCAGGAACGCCGAGGCTGGCGCCGTGATCCTCGAGATCCCACGCGGCCGTGTTGAGCACCTGCCAGACGCCCTGCAGGTCGGGCTGTCCCTCCCGCGTGCGCGGAGGTGCATAGGCGCCCGCCGCCGGGGTCTGCCCCACCGCAGGCGTCGGCGCGAGCAGGCAGAGCGCCGCCACGCCGAACGCCAAGGCCACCAGGCAACGCTTCACGGAAGAACCTCCTCTGCAGGCCGCCTCCGGCCCCGACGGCGCTGATTCTATCGCAGCGCCGCCTGGTTGAGGCGAGACCGACTGCACAACTCAAGACATGAAGGGGTCGTCCCCGGGGCGCAGGTCGAGCTCCTGCGTCCATGCCCGCGGGCTTTGCAGATGGATCTGCCAATACATCTCGGCGATGGCTTCCGGTGCCATCCGCTGGGCCCCGGTCAAGTGTGGAAACCTGCCTCGCGTGCGCTCGTTGTCAATGGCCCCCTGGATGATGATGTGGGCCACGTGGATCCCCTGCGGGCCGCACTCCTTCGCGAGAACTTGCGCCAGCGCGCGTAACCCGAACTTCCCGACGCTCAGGGTGTACAGGTCTCTGATGCCGTGGATCGATGCTGGCGCACCGGTGAACAGGATCGTGCCACAGCCGCGCGCGCGCATGGCCGGCAGCACCTCGCGCGTCGCGAGAAAGGCGCCGTAGCAGCAGGTTCGCCAGCTCGTTTCCAGCGCCTCGGGCGACAGATCGAGGATGCCGCCCGGCACGAAGGCACCGGCGTTGTAGACGAGGACCGTCGGCGCGCCAAGAACGCTCCGAACCCGGACGAACGCGGCGGCGAGGGCGGCTGGGTCACCCGCGTCCACGGGAATCGCCGCCGCGCGCCCGCCCTTGTCGTTGATCTCCGTTTCGATCGCGCGAAGCGCCTCCTCGCGACGCGCCATCAGGCCAACGGCGAATCCTGCCCGGGCGAAGCGGCGACCGAGCGCGGCGCCCAGACCTGGCCCCACCCCGACCACGACTGCGATATCGTGTTGATGCATCCGAGGTTTACCTCCATATGCATTTGTACGCGGGGAGCGGCAGTGAGAGATTGGAAGAAACGGACATCGCGGCTTGTCGCTGACATCCGCGTTCGCAGATCCAAACGTCCCGGCGAGGTGAAACGGGTCGAGTTGCTGCCGGACGGAACGTTAGGTCTGTTGTTTCAGATCACCGATGGCAGCGTGGCGCGGCCCGGCTCACGCGACGGCAATCTGTATGTCGTGGGCACGCGCACGACGGCCTTGTACAAAACGACGCAGGCGGTCCCGCTCGCCGTGATGCTCCGATTCCGTCCGGGTACGGCATCCGCAATTCTCGGCGTGCCGGCACAGCAATTGACCGATCGCATCGTTGGTCTGGAGGACCTGTGGGGTGCGGATGGCAGACACCTGCGCCGGACCATGCTGTCGGTCGCGGAGATCCCGGACATGATCGCCCTGCTGCAGGCCACGATCGAGGCTCGGGCAATTCGCGCGGGCCAGTCACCGTCGCTGCACCTCGCGCAACAGGCAGTGTCCCTGATCACGCGGCGGCCGACACCGATATCGGTTGCCGATCTGGCCGCACGCCTTGAGGTCACGACCAGGCATCTTCGACGGGTCTTCACAACGGAGGTAGGAATCGGGCCGAAGGAGTTTCTGCGCGTCATCCGGTTTCAACGCGCCGCCGGCGCGGCTGCGCCGCAGAACTGGGCCAGTGTTGCTGCGGAGGCCGGTTACTACGACCAGGCCCACATGATCCGCGACTTCCGGGCGCTGACGGGACGTACCCCGTCGCGGCTGCAGGCCGCAGCACACGTTAGGAGGCACAAGTCACAAGGCACAACCATGGTGGTGCCCTGAGTCTTGTGCCTTGATTGGTCTAGTTCGTCCCCGTCTTGCCGACAAACCGCAGGAAGTCGCTCCAGGGCACCGCCCGGCCGTGCAGCCCGGCAATGGTCGCGACATCCAGCTTGTAGTTCATCACGTTGTTATACAGGTTCAGCGCCGCGGGCGGAGGCGTCGCCGGCATCTGCGCGTCCGGCGCCGGCGGCGTGTAGACGTCGGCCTCGACGAGGATCTTCTCCTTCGGCAGATACGCCATCAGCATCCCCTCGGCGTGCGGACTCCCCTGCACGTAGTAGACGTCGAGGTTCCGCGTGCCGTCGCTGATCGTGCCGCGCATGTCGACCGTTTCGAGCTGGTAGCCTTCGGCGAACTCGGTCGGCGGATAGAGCGACAGGCGATCCGGCTCCAGCGTCCGCGCCGCATAGGTCAGCACTTCCTGCTTGTAGAATTCGCGGTTGCTGTGGTGCGTGACGATCGTCGCCCCCTCGTGGAACGCCGTCCGGATGCCGCCCAGGTGGTCGAAGTGGTTGTGCGAGTTCACCACGTAGCGGATCGGCTTGTTCGGAATCACCTTGTACACCGCCTCGATGACCGCCAGCGTCCGCCGCTCGTCCTGCGGCGCCTCGATGAGCGCCGTGAAGTCACGGAACTCCACGGCCATGCTGTGGTGCGAGCCGCCGGTGAGGTAGTAGACGCCGTCGCCCATCTTCGTCGTCTCGACGCGCACCGGCGGGACCGTGGCGGTGCGGGCCGCCTCGGGCACCGGCGTCGCGGCGCACTGATTGACCATGACGTCCTTCACCGTGAACGTGATCCGGTTGTGCCCGCCGCTGTAGTTGGGCGGCTGCGTCTCATCGTCCCAGTCCTGGTGATGATGGAAGTTGCCGGGGAACTTGATGCCGCTGACGTCGCGCCACTGGCTGAATTCCCCCTCGTAGTTCATGTCGCCGCGCACCGGGTTCGGCACCCACGTCTGCACGCGCTCGACGAGGTTCTGCTCGTTGATCGTGCCGTTCACGCGGTACTTGCCGAGCGCGGTGAACGAGATGATGCGCAGCCGGCGCATCGGCACGGAGCTCAGCCCGCCGAGCGCGCCGCTCTCCCACCGCGTGATGAGCACGGGGTTGGCGCCGGGCGCCATGGCCGCCTTGACGAAGCCGTGCGGGTTCAGCCACATGTCGAGCTGCCGCATTTCGGCCGCCGCGGGAGCCGGCACCGGCATGGTGTTCGCGCCCTGCAGGGTCCACGCCGCGCGATCGACCACGAACTCGACGACGCGCTGTTCGCCCTGAATCGGAATGCCCCCACCGCCGCGGGGCGGGTAGCTGCCCTGCCGGATCACGCGCTCTTCCCGAGACGACTTCTCCTCGAAGTTGAGCGTCCGCGAGTAATTCGCCAGCTCGACGCGCGGCCAGTCGTCTCTGATGTCGTAGGCCTGCCCCACCATGCCGACGTAGCCCGCGCCGTTGTACGTCACGCATTTCAGGGTATTCGTGCCCTGCGCCTGCGCCACGGCCTGCAACACCGCCTGGGCGGTCTGCGCCTGCGCCGACGGCCTCGCCACCATCGCGGTGACCAGCACCAGGGCTCCGCACAGCGCCGTGATATATCTCGCCATACTGCCTCCGTTCGTGTGTCTCAGAAAATTGCCAGCGGGTTGAGCGGCGATCCCGTTCCGCCTTCGACAGGCAGCGGTGCAAACGTGATCAGGAATTCGTACCGCTTCAGCTTGCGCGCGATCCCGACCGCCTGTTCGAGATCGAGGCACTCGACGATGTTGATGCCCATCCAGTTGAGAACGGCGACGTGGATCGGATTGCGCATCCCCTCCCAGCCGGGCCGCGGATTCCAGTCGATGTTGAAATCATGGCCGATGAACGCGGGCATCCGCTCGTGCATCCAGGGAATCGTGTCGGCATAATAGCCCGCCACTGGCGCCGCCGCCGGCCCCTCGGCCGCGCGCCGCTTCCACCGCCCGATGTACAGCAGCACGACGTCGCCCGGGCCGGCCTTCACGCCCGACTTCTTCTCCCATGCTTCGAGGTCGGCGCGGCGGATCGGCGTGTTCGGATCGGCCCACTCGACGCCCTTGAGCTGCGCGATGTCGTACAGGACGGCGCGCGTGGCGATGCCGTCCTTCCAGTTCATGATGCCCCCCTGCTTGCACCCTTCCTCGTTGCTCAGGTTCCCCTTGACGGGCACGCCGTTGTACATCAGCCCGTTCTCGAAGAAGTGGCACCAGCTGTCCATGTGCGCCACGGTCAGGCCGTGGTAGCTGACCGAGTAGTTGTCGGTCGTGCCGCCGTCGGTGATGTTATTCGTCGTGCGGCGGAACAGCCCGTTCGGATTGACGTCGGCCGCCGCCACCTGCGGTTCGGCGTGCGCCAGCGACACGACGGTGCCGGTCCGCACCAGCCGGACGGCGTTCAGCACCTTCTGCGGCGTGATCAGGTTCGACGTGCCCTTGTTGTCGGCGGTGCCCCACTTGCCCCACGTCTTGAACTCCTTCCGCCACTGCTCGTACTGGGCACGCATCGCCGCCGTGTCGGCGGGCGGAGCCGGCGCGGGCGCCTGCGCCGGCGCCCCGCCGGCGGGAGCCTGGGCGCGCAGCTGGAAGCCGCCGGCCACGCCGGCGAGCACCAGGGCCATTCCGAGAACCATCGACTTCACACGCGGCATATGCGACCTCCAGACAGTGGGCGGTGGGCAGTGGGCAGTGGGCGGTGGGCTCTCAGCAGCGATGTCGACTGCCCGCTGTCCACTGCCGACTGCCCACTCTAAAGCGGCGCCAATTCTAGCGCATCCCCCCCGACGCGCGCTCCCGGTAAAACGCAATCAAGTCCATGGCTGTCGGCGGCGCCTGGCCGAGCTGCCGCATCATGGTCGTCACCTGCCCGCGGTGATACGACCCGTGGTTCACCAGGTGCTGCAGCATCTGCCAGAAGACTTGCGCCTGGGGTGTGCCGTCCATCGTCCGGTACTCGATGGATTTCGCGACGCCGTCCTCGCCGAGCCGGTCGAGCAGCGCACGCATGCGACGCTCGTGCCCGGTCCAGGCGCGGCCAATGGCGGCCACGTCCGGGAAGCCGGCCGGATCGGGCATCGAGTGCGGTGTCTCGCCTTCCCAGCGGGCGCACCAGATCCGGTCGGCGCCGTACAGGTGCACCAGCGTGTCGCGAATCGAGGGGAAGCTGTTCCCGACGTCTCGGGTGAACTGCTCGGCCGGGAGGCGCTCGACGGCGGCGAGCAGGCGGTCCCGCGCCCAGTAGTGATAGTCGAGCAAGGTTCGCAACTCCGGGAGATTCATAGGAGGTCCTCCTGCGCTGACTTATGATCGACCTCGATGCGCACCCACCACCTTGCCGCTCTCCTGCTGCTGCTCGCACCCGCCTTCCATGCCGCGCCGCTGCGCGGACAGACCGCGGCGGTCGCGCAGCGGTCGATCGATGAACTCTATCCGGAATTGGCGGCGCTGTACCAGGACCTGCACCGGAACCCGGAGCTGGCGTTTCAGGAAACCCGCACGGCCGGCGCGCTGGCGGCGCGTCTCCGGGCGCTCGGGTACGAGGTGGCCACGGGCGTCGGAGGCACCGGCATCGTGGCGCTCCTCCGCAACGGCCAGGGCCCCACCGTCATGCTGCGAACCGAGCTCGACGCGCTGCCGGTGCAGGAAAAGACCGGCGTTCCGTTCGCGAGCACGGTGACGACAAAGACCGCCGCGGGCCAGGTGGTGCCGGTCATGCACGCGTGCGGACACGACCTGCACATGACCGCCTGGGCCGGGACGGCGGCCTGGATGGCGGGCCACCGGCCGCAGTGGAAGGGCACGCTGATGCTCGTCGGACAGCCCGCGGAAGAAACCGTCAGCGGCGCGGCGGCCATGCTCACGGACGGCCTGTTCACGCGCTTTCCCAGACCGGACGCCGTGCTCGGCGTGCACGACGATGACACGCTGCCGGCCGGAACGGTGGGGTACCACGCCGGCTTCTTCCGCGCGTCGATGAGCGCGCCGGTCATTACCTTGTTCGGCCGCGGGGGCCACGGAGCGGTGCCGCAGAACACGATCGATCCGGTGGTGATGGCCGCCCGCACGGTGATGAGCCTGCAGACGATCGTCGCGCGCGAGACCAATCCGCTCGAGCCGCTTGTCGTGACCATCGGATCGATCCACGGCGGCACGCAGGGCAACATCATTCCCGACCAGGTCAGGATGGAGCTGAGCGTCCGCACCTTCAGCGAGGACGTGCGCGCGCGGACCGTGGCGTCGATCGCGCGCATGGCGAAGGCCGAGGCGCTCGCCGCGGGCGCGCCGCGCGAGCCGCTCGTCGAGTTCGCGAACGCCGGCATCGGTCCGGTGTTCAACGATCCGGCGCTGACGGGCAGGCTGGCCTCGGCGCTCCGCACCGCGATGGGGGCGGAGCGTGTCGTCGAGATGCCCGCCAAAATGACGTCCGAGGATTTTGCGGAGTACGGCCGGGCGGGCGTGCCCGCGGTGCTGCTGCATGTCGGCGCCGTCAACCCCGCGCGCCTCGCCGAGGCGAAGCGCACCGGCGTCCCGGTGCCGGCGCCGCATTCGCCCGAGTGGCTCCCCGATCTGGAACCGACGCTGAAGGGCGCCATCCAGGCCGAGACGGCGGCCCTGCTCGATATGTTGCGCTGAGGTTGAGGTCCTACCGGGTTCCGACGACCCTCGGGTGCTGTTTGAAGAAGGCAACAATCCGATCGGAGGTGTCGCGCGGATAGACGTGCCCACCCGGGTGGATCCAGGCCATCACGGGGTTCGGCGTCTCCTGCCCGTAGATCGTGCAGCCATCTCCGCACTTCGCCGAGCTGTCCCGCACGCCGTTGACGCCCACCGCCGTGACGATGGCGGCCTTCTGATCGGCGAAGGCGACCTGCTCGTCGGCCGCGCCCGCGACGTGGAAAAGGGGACGCGGCTGCTTCGGCTGCACGGACGGACGGAGACGGCCTGCCACGGCCGCGTACGCGGCAAACACCGTCGGGCGCTCGGCCCACAGCAGATAGGTGAACATCGCGCCGTTGGAGAACCCGGTGGCGTAGATCCGGTCGGCGTCCACGGCGTACTTGCCGCGAGCCCAGGCGAGCGCCGCGTCCACGAGCTTCAGATCGCGGTCGCTGTTCTGGCCGCGCTCCACCTGCCATCCGGCCAGCCCCCGATCCTCGAGTCCCTGGAAGTACACGACGACGGCCTCGGGCCAGGCGCGATGCAGGAGCGTGAACTGGAAGTTCTGCGCGACGTCACCGCGGCCGTGAAAGGCAAAGATGACCGGCACCCTGCCCTCGGCCGACGCCGCCGCACGCGCGTACACGATCGCGGTGCGCGCGACGCCGTCGACGGGGCAGACCACTTCTTCGGCCAAGGCGGCGCGCCCCCACAACAGGAGCGCGCAGGCGACGGCCAGCGTGGAGATCCTACGGCTCATCGATGTCGCTGCCGGGGTCCAGGTCGTCCTCGTCCGACAGGTACCCCTGACCGGTATCCCCTCCCCAGCCGGTCGACATCGGCTCGGTGCCGAACATGTCGCCCTGGTCGCCCAGGCCCATCAGCGGCTCGGGGGCCAGAGCCGCCGCGGGCGCCCGCGCCGGGAGCCGTCGCGCGGGCTTGCGCGGCGCAGCCTTCCGCGGCGCGGCCTTACGCGGCGCGGCCTTGCGCGGCGCCGGCTTCCGGCTGCGCGTCGCCTTCCGCGCTCGCGCGGGCTTGCGGGCGGCTTTGCGGGCGGCCTTCTTCTTCGTTCCCGTCCGCGACGCCGCACGCGTCGCCGCGCGCTTCGGCGCCTTGCGTTTCCTCTTCGCGCTCTTCTTCGGGCTCATCGTGTTGTCTCCTCAACGGGTCAGAACAGCCTACCGCGTCGCCGCCGCCGGGCCCATGAACTTTGCCCGCAGGCCGGCCCGATCGACCGCCGCGCCGCGCATATACACGGCGTTGATGCGGCGGGTGTTCGCGATGTCATCGAGCGGATTCGCATCGAGCACAACGAAGTCGGCGCTCTTGCCCGCCGCGACCGTGCCCAGATTGTCCAGCTTCATCAGCTCCGCGGAATTGCGCGTGGCCGCGACCAGCACCTGGGCTGGCGTCATGCCCGAGCGAACCATGTCGGCCATTTCGAGGTGCATGCCATAGGGCGTGTTGCCGTCGGTGCCGGCGGCAATCTTCACGCCCGCCGCGGCGAGCTTGGCCAGATTCCGCGCCTGGATACCGAACATCTTCTGCGCCGCCGGGTCGGGCTTGGACGCCTCCGCCTGCAGCTTCTGCAGCTCGGCGGCCGGCACCGTGTCGGCGGCGAGGCTGAGATCGACGGGCACGCCCGGGCTCGGCAGGTTGGGCACGAGGATGATCTCGGGACGCGCCGTGATCAGCTTCACGAACTCCTCGTCGATGTCGCGGTCGCGGACGCCGTGCGCGAACGCGTCGAGGCCGGCCTTGATCAGCCCTTTGCCGTCCACGAGCTCGAAGATGTGCGCGGTCGCACGCAGGCCGTTCTTGTGCGCCTCGTCGATGACCGCGCCGTACAGCTCGGGCGTGAGCTTCTTGTACTTGTCGTCGCGATCGTCAACCCAGATCTTGATGATGTCGACCTTCCGCTTGGCGTTGTCCTGAACCGCCGCGCGGGCTTCGGCGTCGGTCGTGACCCAGATCGGCACTTCCGTGCGTCCCGGCTCCGGCGCCGTGATGCCGCGCCCCGCCGTCAGGAACCGCGCGGTGTTCGGCATGGTCGCGCTCTCGGTCCGAACCTGGTACGGCACGTCGCCCTGATCCTGTCCCATGCTGAAGGCCGCGACGACGCCGTAATAGGCGCGGCGCTGCAGATCCTCGACGAGCGTCTCGCGCATCTGCGAGCGCAGATGCACGTGGGCGTCCAGCAGGGCCGGGATCACGGTCTTGCCAGCCAGGTCGACCCGGGCGGCGCCTTCCGGTACCTGCACCTGGCCGCTCGGACCAACCTCGGCGAACTGCGATTCGCGGACGACGATCGTAGCGTTCTCGATCGGGGCGCTCCCGTCGCCGACGATGACCCGTGCCCCTTCGAACACGGTGACATTGGCCGCCGCCGGCGCCTGCTCACTCGCCGGCCGGCTGCACGCCGCGAGGCCGGACACGCTGGCCAGCAGCAGCCCCACGACAATGATCCTCGGACGACATGCCATCTGCATCAGCCTCATGTGACCTCTCCTCCCGCGAATCGCGCGCATGGACCGCCCTTATACCACTAAATCTGCGCTTCGTACCTCCGCACCGCGGCCTCGTTCCAGGCCAGGCCAAGGCCGGGCTCGCGCGACGGCACGGCCAGGCCGTCCACCACGGCAAGGGGGGTGAGCAGCAGCGGGCTCATCCAGTCCACGTACTCCAGCCAGTGCGCCGTCGGAGTGGCGGCCAGCAGGTGCACGCTCACTTCCGGATAGAGGTGCGACGACATCGGCAGCCGTGCCCCGGCGGCCAGCGCGGCCGCCCGGCGCCATCCGGTGACGCCGCCGATGCGCTCGAGATCGGGCATCACGCAGTCGCACGCCCGCGCGTCCAGC
>JACQZV010000173.1 GCA_016213695.1 Acidobacteriota bacterium
CGTCGCGCGCGAGCACGGCGCCGGCAATGCCGGGCGCACGGTGCGCGATCGGCGTCATGCGGTTGAACAGGTGCGTGGCGTGCCGCGCCCCGGCGTCGATGGCCGCCATTGCTTCGTCGACGTTCGCGCCGGAGTGGCCGATCGAGACGCGGCGCCCCGCCGACACGAGAACGCGCACGAGGTCGAGACCGCCCGGGAGCTCCGGCGCCAGCGTCACGATGCCGACGTCGGGCCCGGCGGCGGCGACGGCATCGAGGATGTCGCGCGCGGAGAAGTCGCCCGCCTCATCTTGCCGGGCCCGCTGCGCGGAACCCGGCCTGCGTACGTCGTGTCCGGCTTTCCCGACCCGAGCGGAGTCAAGGGCAGCCGAACCAGGCGGCAGCCGCAGGCATTCAGCCGGCTGCGCCCCTCGAAAATCGGGGTTGATGAAGTTGCTTTCCAGATGCGCCGGCAGCACGCGGGCGCTCGCCGCCGGCCGCGCCGCACGCGCCCGCGCCACCTGCTCGACAACGGCCCGCAGCTCGCGTGGACCGCAGGCGACCGTCGTCGGACAGAACGCCGTGACGCCGTACCGCGGCAGCCGCGACGCGATGGCCGCAACGGGGTTGCCCGGGTCGAGGGTATCGTGCCCCTCCACGCCGTGGACGTGCACGTCAATGAAGCCCGGGACGACGTAGCACTCGCGCGCATCGACGATCGTCGCGCCGGCGGCATCGACGCGCGATCGCGGCTCGACGGCCGCGATGCGCGTGCCGTCGATGACGAGCGAGGCGCCTGTGAGGATTCGATCCGGCAGGACGAGGTCGCCGCCGGCCAGTACGATCACGGCGTGACCCTGTCAGGCGACAGGAGCCCGGGCCAATCCACGTGCACGTGGAGCTTGCGTCCCTCCAGCGGCAGGTCGCCGTCGCCGCGCAGCAGATTGTCGAGCCGCGTCAGCAGCCCCTCGTAGCCGCGGTCGGTCGGCGCGGTCATCACGACGACGCCTCCGCTGTCGCCGGGCGGAAACGTGCGGTCATCCAGGTAATCGCGGTCGAAGGTGAGGAGCGTCCGCCCCCACGCGCGCGCCAGGCGGTAGTGCTCGCCGTCGCGCGCGCGGCGCAGATCGTCGTGCTCGATAACGAACAGCACGTCCCACTGCAGGCGCGCGCGCATGAACGCGACGAGCCCCGCCGGCACGTTGGCGTCGACGTAGAGCCGCGGCTGACCGGCAATCCGGCTGGCGTGCGGTCCCAGTGCGGAGGCGAGCGTCCCCATGCGGCGGCTCCGTAAATCTACCGGCGTCGCCCCGAATCCGTCGTGATGTCGAGTGCCTCCGGCGCCGGCTGCACGCGCGTGGCGGCGCGCGCCGTCCGCTGGAGCGCCGCCACCAGTTCGTCGCGCCTGTGCACGAGCTCTTTGCGCGGGCGCCGATTGTGTGCGGAGCCGACCGCGTACTCGCAGAACAGCGGAAACGCGATTGTCGAGTCGCAGTATACGACCGCGGTATCGGGCAGCACGCCCGGGTTCACCTTGCCCCAGCTCACCGCCTCGGCCGGCGTCGCGCCCGAGAGGCCGCCCCAGACCACCTGGTCGGTCGTGATCTGGATGAAATAGTCGTTGCCCCCCTTCGGGATGCCGTACACCTCCCACAGCGTCGGCTGCCCCTGCAGATAGAAATTCTTGGGCGACCCTCCGCCGAGGATCACGCAGCCGTTCTTCTTCCCCGCCAGGATGAACGCGCAGACTTCATTGACGTCCTTGTTCGGATCGATCATCAGCGTGCTGCCGTTCATCAGCTCGTGAAAGGCGATGTTCATGCCAATCGAACTGTCGCCGGGCGACGATGTGTAGAGGGGCACCCCGGCAGCGGCCGCCGCCGCGACCAGCGAGTGCTCCTGGCAGCCGGGCTGCCGCTTGAGCAGATCCAATCCGAGCGCGTAATGGAGCTCGGCAGTCGACACCGGCGCGTTCACACCCCAGCGCACCAGAAACTCGCGCACGTACGCGTCGGTCTCGAGCAGCACGTCCGACGGAAACAGCACGTCGTAGATCCGGATGACGCCTTCCTCGTAGAGCTCGACGTCGTCGACGAACGGCGATCCGCGGTGCAGCGTGAAATTGAGCGCGTAATGCAGGTCGTGGTACAGGTTCGCGCCGGTACTGATGACGAAATCGACGAGCCCGCGCTCGATCAGCTCGATGACGCAGCCGCCGAGGCCCGCGGGCGTGAGCGCGCCGGCCATGGTCAAGCCGATGGTCGTGTCGTGTTCCGGCAGCAGCATCGTGTCGGTGAAGATCCGGCACGCCTCGCCGAGACGCGCCGCATTGAACGCCTGAAAGCCCTCGTCGATCAGGCGCCGCAGATCGGCGCTGCCGTGCGGCCGGTAATAGCGGATCGGCTTGCCGGTCAGGTAGTCGGCGCGCCGCTTGTGCGGTGCACCAGGCGTTCGGTGGGGCACGCCGCTAGCTTACCTTGACCGACGCTGTCGTGGCGGGGCGTTCGAGCCGATACAGGAGGGCGATCAGACCACCCCGACAACCTGTGGACGACGCCACCGTTGCCGCCCGTCGCCCCGCCGTCACCGGGCCGGAGACGCCTCCCGACGAGGACGCCCGGTTCCGCGCCGTCGTCCAGTCGCCGCTGCGCGCCGGGCTGCTGCGCTTCCTGAACGCCCGGCTCGGCGAAGCCTTCGACATCGATTCACTGATGTCGGCGTTCGGGCGCATGCGCCTCGACGTCGACAACTGCCTCGGTGAGCTCGTTGAGGTCGGCCTGGTGCAGGCCGTGCCGGGCACACCGGCGCGGTATCTCGCCCACCGGCCGGAGCGGCCGGGACTGGCGGCCCAGCTCGACGCGTTTCTGGAGCGCCGCGCGGCGATCAGCCAGGAGGATCAGGCGCCGTCGGTACAGCGGTTCCGCGAAATGATCGGACGCGACGAGAAGATGCTGGTCGTCTTCGAGTGGATCCGGACGGCGGCCAAGTCCGACATTGCGGTGCTCATCCTCGGACCCACCGGGTCGGGCAAGGAAGTGGTCGCGCGGATGATCCACGAATTGAGCCGGCGTGGAACGGAGCGCTTCCAGGCCGTCAACTGCGCGGCGCTGCCCGACACGCTGTTCGAGTCGGAGCTGTTCGGGTACGAGCGGGGCGCGTTCACCGGCGCGCACGACCGCAAGCCCGGCCGGCTCGAGCTGGCCGACCGCGGCACGCTGTTTCTCGACGAGATCGGCGACCTGTCGCTCATCGCGCAGGCCAAGCTCTTGCGGGCGCTCGAGGAGCGGCGGTTCGAGCGCCTCGGCGGACAGAAATCGGTCCACGTCGACTTCCGCCTGATCTCGGCGACCAACCGTCCGCTGGACCAGTTCGTGCGCGACGGCCGGTGCCGCGAGGATCTCTACTACCGCATCAACGCGTTCGCCATCCGACTGCCGTCGCTGCGCGAGCGCCCCGTTGACATCCCCGTGCTCGCCAGCCGGTTCCTCGCGCGCTACTGCGCGGCCAACGGCCTGCCGCTCGACGCGAGAACCTTCTCCGCGGAGGCCATGTCGCAGCTGCAGGCCTATCCGTGGCCGGGCAACATTCGTGAGCTCGAGAGCACGGTCGCGCGCGCGGCGCTGTCGGCGCCGGGCCGGATCATTCGCGACAGCGACATCGAGTTCCTCCACGCGCACGCGGCCCAGGACGCCTCGGCGCCCGCCCGCCTGGCGACACTGCGGGAAGCCGAGCGGGCCCATATTCTGCGCACGCTCGAATCAACGGGCTGGAACAAGAAAGAGGCGGCGCGCATCCTCGAGATCAGCCGGGGCACGCTCTACCGCAAGATTCTGGAGTACGGGCTGGAGCCGGTGGGGAAACCGGGCCGCTTCGCCCATTCCGGCTAGGCCGGCCGATACGTTTTTGCTCTCTGAACCGGTAAGCCGCTGTGCAGTTTTCGCACACCGGGTGCGCGGAAGTGCACGCGCGGCCTCGGTGCCCGGCACCGGGTTGTTTCCGTAAGCGACGGTCCAGCCGGCAGTTCCGGCGACGCGCCCGGAGGCGCTCTAAACTCGGCAGTATTCTTGCCCCTCGGGCACGGCCACCCCCTATGCGTATAACAACTTTCGCCTCACGTGTCCTGGCAGGCCTGCTTCTCGTAACCGCTGTAACTCTCCTGGGTCCGGCGGCGGCATCGGGGCAAGGCGTCCGGGCGGGAAAGCTCGATCCAGTGCTGCAGGCGCGGGCACGGCAGCTGGCCGGCCGGTCGCGCGTGATCATCGAGTTCCAGGGCGCGCCGGACGTCCGCGTCATCACCGGCGGCGGCGGCCTCGCGGGCCGTCAGCTCAACACCGGTGCGCAGGTGGCCGACATCGACAACGCGCTCCTCGTCGATCTCGCGCGCAACCCGCAGGTGGCGTCGGTGCGCGTCGACCGGCCCGCCTTTCCGACGCTCGATCGCACAGGCGCGGCGATCGCCGCCACGGTGGCGCGACGGGCGTACCACCTGACCGGCAAGGGTGTGGGCGTCGCGATCATCGATTCGGGAATCACGGGCTGGCACGACGACCTGTACCTCGCCGGCGCCAAGTCGCCGCGGGCGTCGCCGCGCGTCGTCCATTTCAAGGACTTCACGGTCCCGTCGAACCCGCGGGTGTGGACGTCGGACCAGCCCTCGGACGACTACGGCCACGGCACCCACGTGGCGGGCATCATCGC
>JACQZV010000175.1 GCA_016213695.1 Acidobacteriota bacterium
TGCAGTCCGAAGCGCTCGATCTTCTGACGCTGCGCGCCGGCCGCGCCGTTGGTGACGAGCGCCAGCCGGCACCCGGCCTCGCGCAGCCATTTCAGCGTGCCGATCGCGTCCGGAAACAGGGCCGTCCGCTCGTCGCGACACCGGTCGTACCGCTCGGCAATGCGCGCGGCCAGGCCCTCGTCGGTGCAGCCCACCGCCGCCACGGCCATCTCCGCGATCCGCCGCCGGGCGGCCGGAAGGTCGAGGCGGCCCAGACGATGACGCTCCGGGTCGGACCAGAACCACTCCCGCAGCCTGAGGATCTCCGCCAGCACGGCCTGCGGATCCGCGGCGGGCGCGCAGCACGCACACGCCACGCCCCAGCAGTCCACCACGGCGCGGCCGTCGACGATCGTGTCATCGAGGTCCAGGAGCAGGGCGCGCGGCTGTGTGGGAGGCACGGCGTAACAGTAGCGCGGTTCTCGGGTGCACTCGTGCTCAGGTGCTCGGGTTCCGCCAAGCACCACGAACTCAAGCAAGCCGTTGGCATTTCGGCGGGCGTCGTGGCAAAGTGACGCGACATGTCTTCGGGAACGGCAGCCGTGCTGCAGGATCGATCGCCGGTGGACTGCGCGTGGAGCCTGCTTCGCGCGGCGAGCGTCCTGGCCGGCGAGCTCGAGCGGAGCGGCCGCGTCGAGCTGTTCGGTGAAGACGAGTCCGGCGGCGTGCGGCCGGTGCCCGACAAGAGCCCGGACGCCGTGCTGGCGTGGCGCCCGGGGACGGGGTGGGAGTCGCGCCTGCCAGCCGACGATGCCCGGGTGGCGCTGGTGACGCTCTATCTGCCGATCTGCAGCGCCACGGCCGCCCGTCCGCTGACCGTCGGACACCTGGGCCAGAGCCTCGACGGCTTCATCGCGACGGCGTCCGGCGACTCGCAGACCGTCACCGGCAGCGACAACATCGTGCATCTGCACCGCATGCGCGCGTTGTGCGACGCCGTCGTGGTCGGCGCGGGGACCGTCGCCGCCGACGATCCGCAGTTGACGACGCGCCATGTGTCGGGGCGCAACCCGCTGCGGGTGATCTTCGATCCCGGGAGGCGGCTGCTGCCGACCTTCCGCGTATTCACCGATCGCGCGGCGCCCACGCTGTACATCTGCGCACGTTCCAGGGTCTCCCCTGGCGAGAGCCAGGTCGGCGACGCCGTCATTGCGCCGATCGAGGGAGGCACGCCCGGCGAAGAGGCGGCGCAGGTGCTCGGTCTGCTGCGCGCGCGCGGCTGCGCGCGCGTGTTCGTCGAAGGCGGGGGGGTCACGGTGTCGCGGTTTCTCGAGGCCAACCTTCTCGACCGGCTGCAGATCGCCATTGCGCCGGTGCTCATCGGCGAGGGGCGTCCCGCGGTGCGGCTGGCGCCTCCGCTGCGCCTGCGCGACTGCCGGCGGCCGGGCTACCGGGTGTTCCGCATGGGCGGCGACGTGATGTTCGACTGCGATCTGAGCCGGCAGGCCGATGCGGCGCAGCCGGATGCGCCCGGCACGGTGAACAGGGTGATCTGAGGCCGATCTCAGGGTGAGTCAAGGCTGATCTGAATGCGCGCTGTCGGCGTGGCGGCGGTGATCGTGCTGGCGGTCGTCCTGGCGGCCGGCCAGGGGCGTCGCGCCGCGTCCGCGTGGACCGCCGCGGAGAGCTTTCGCGTCGCGACGTTCAACATCCACAAGGGCGCCAACCGGAAGGGCCACTACGACCTGGGGCGCACCATCGAAGCCATCCGGCGTCTCGACGCGGATCTCGTCGGCACGCAGGAGGTCATGCGGAATCAACCCGACTTCAACTGCGACGATCAGCCGGCGCTCATCGCAGAAGGACTGCGGCGGCGCACCGGACGCCCGTGGACCTACGTGCATCAGAAGGCGTGGGTCACCGACGATCGCCGGTGCCGTGACCGCGGCCATGGGTCCGATGTCGCCACCGAAGAGCTCGCGATCTTCTCCGCCAGTCCAATCACCGATTCGCGTGTCGTGCGGCTGTCCGAGGGACGCGTCGGACTGGCGGTGCGCGTCGCCGCCCTCCCGCAGGTTCCCATCGTCGTGACGCACCTGGCGGCCAACCGCGAGAACCAGCGCGGCCGGATGGAAGAGCTCGGGGTGCTCCTGCCGTGGGCCGCGCGGCAGGGCCCCGGGCTGCTGATTGGCGACTTCAACGCGCAGCCTGACGCCGTCGAGCTCGGTCCGGTGATGGCCCGTTACCACGATGCGTGGGCGGACGCCGCCGCGGATGAACACATCACTGGGGTCGTGTCGGGATCGACGCGACCGGGCCGCCGCTTCTCGCGCATCGACTTCGTCCTCTACGACGAGAAGGCCGGGCTGAGGGTCGAGTCTGCTGAAGTCTTCGACGTGTCGGACCTGCCGGGACTCGGCGAAGTCTCGGATCATCAGCCGGTCGTGGCCACGTTTCGGGCGCGGTGAGGTCCAGGCCAGGCGGCGAGGTCGTCGTGGCCGACCACGATGCTCGAGCGGCCGGCGGCGACGTGGGCGAGCCGCCGCGCGTGCCAGCTCGCGATAGCCGAGGCGCGGTCGGGCGCCATCTCTGTCGCCGCCTCGGCCCAGCCGCCTATGAGGGTCCGCTGCATATCTGCGTCTGCAGGCACTAACCTCCAGTCGCTCGGCTCGCGGCGGACCCGATAGCCCGCGTTCGCAAAACATCGTTCCGCCAGGGCGCCTGCGTCGGGACCGGCTGCGGGACCGGCTGCGCGACCGCCGCGCTCCCTGTCCCGCCTCTGGTGCCGGTTCAACAGCTCTCGCACCATCTCATCCTCGGGATCCGCGGGCGCGCAGGCGGATCGGCCGTCATAGGTGAGGGCGAAGAGCGCCAGGGCATTTTCGGCGGCACAGTGCGCCGCGAGCGCCGCAAGCCATGACTCCGAGACGAGGTCGAGCAGCGCAGAGGCGGTGACGAGGCGGCGTCCGTCGAAGATCCGGCGATCGTCGAGGAGGGTGAGATCAATCGCGTGCGTGTCGATGACGCACTCGAAACGTGCGCCGCGAATCGTGCATCGCCCGCCCTCGACGGTCGCCGCGTAGCCGCGGGTTGCAGCCCACGACACCATGCGTCGAGGCAGCTCGGCCAGCAGGGCGGCGCTCCGGTCGAGGGCCAGCCACCGTTGGGGGCCGCGCAGGCGCTCGGCCAGGTAGCGGATGTTCGATCCGGTGCCGGTCCCGAGATCCAGCATGTGGAGCGGCTCGGCGGATCCGAGGCTCCCGGCGACGTCTCTCGTCAGCGCCTCGGAGCGCGCGGCGGCGTCGGCCGGCTCGCGCAGGAGCAGCCACTGCGGCAGCGAAGCGTCATCCACGGGCATTCACGCTGCGGACCGGCTCGATCGCGGCCGCTATGCGCCGGCACGCCTCGTCCCACGTTGGCAGGCGATCCCGCCGGCGCCGCGCGCCTTCGGCGAGCCGCGCCCGGAGGCCGCCATCGACGATCACGCGTGCCAGCGCCTCGGCGAGCGTCGTCTGGTCTCCGACGGGAGCCAGCAGGCCGGCGTCATGGCCGACGAGCTCCGGAATCGCGCCGGTTGCCGTGGCCACGACGGGCAGGCCGTGGGCCAGCGCTTCGGCGACGGCCATGCCGTAGGTCTCCCGCAGCGTGGCGAGCACGAAGACATCCGCCCGGCTGTAGCACTGCTCGAGCTCAGGACGGTCGACGTCGCCGGCGAAGGACACCCGGTCCGCCATCCCGAGCCTCGCGACCGTGGCCTGCACGCGACGGGCGGTGGCCGGGTCGCGCTCCAGGCTGCCCGCGCAGGTCAGCCGCCACCGGGAGTCCGACACGGTGGAGAGAGCGGTCAGCAGCATCTCGTGCCCTTTTCCTGCTGTCACGGCGGCCACGCACAGCAGTTCCACAGAACCATCGTCGGAAGAGCCGCTCGACAGCGCGGCGCGATCCGTGCCCGGCTCGACGACGACGATGCGATCCGGCGCGACGCGGTACCTCGCGAGGAGCGACAGCGCCGCGTTGCCGGTGACGACGATCAGTGCCACGGCGTTGAGCGCGCGCCCCTCGCCCTGCTCGAACCGCGCAGCGGCGTCCGGGTCGAGTCCGACCGCGGCGGCCAGCGGCAGGTGGACGAGCGCGACGACAGGGAGGCGCGACGCTTCGCGCACGATGATCTCCGGCATTGCGCCAAGCGCCAGGCTGTCGATCAGGGTGATGGTCCCGGCAGGCACGGCGGCCAGCGCGCCGGCGGCGTGCTCGAGCGCGGCCGGAGCGGGATGGGGAAAGCTCGCGTCAAGCGCGACGACGTCAACGCGCCACCCAAGGCGCGCGAGTCCCTCTGCGATGCGCCGGTTGAAGATGTACCCGCCCGTACGCGCCTCGAGCGGTCCAGGCGCGACGATGACTATTGAGGGCACGCCGGAATCATCCGTTCACGCTGGCCTCGAACGACGCCGACGCCACGGGCGATTCGTGCAGCGTCACGCGGATCCGTTCGAGCGCCGCGGCTCCCGGTCCGAGCTCGCCTCCTCTGATCGAGGCGACCAGACGTTCGAATATCTCCCGCGCCAGCCGCTCGGTCGTCGTATTCCGGCCCGCGAACGCCGGAATCTCGTCGAGGTTGCGGTAATTCAGGTCGGCGAGCACGCGTCGCAGCGCGTCGGCGGCGCGCCCGATGTCCACGACGATGCCGTCGGCATCGAGGTCCGGCCGGTGGAGCTCGACCTGTACCACGTATGTCGCGCCGTGCAGGCGCTGGGCTGGGCCGAACACCTCTCCGCGGAGGCTGTGCGCAATCATGATGTGGTCGCTGACGGTGACGCTGTACATCGTGCGCTCCTGGTGGTCCCGACTGGTCAGTATCTGATCCGGTGACAGAGCGCGTCGCCCGGCGACTCTGCGAGCGTCGCCATCACGTCGGGAAGCGCCTCGAACTCGCTCTCTCCGGTAATCAGCGCATCGAGCTCCGGCGCGTGCAACAGGTTGAGTGCGAGCGCCATGCGCCGGCGGCTGTCCCATCGCGGCCGCTGTGACGGGGCCACGTGCCCGACCTGCGAGGAGGCGATCGTCAGCCGGCGGGCGTGGAACGGACCGCCGAGCGGCAGCGGCACCTGCTGCGTGCCGAACCAGCTCAATTCGACGATGCGCGCCTCCTCTCCGGCCAGGTCCAGCGCGGTGGCGAGACCTTCCGGGGCACCGCTCGCGTGAATGACGACGTCCGCGTCGCGGGTGGCGGCCGCCGGCTCCGCGAAGGGCACCTTCAGCGCCTTGGCCACCGACGCCCGGCGGGGATTGATGTCGAGCAATTCGACTTCGCATCCTGGAATCCGCGAGGCGAGCCAGGCGGCCAGACACCCCACCGTGCCGGCGCCGACGACCGCGATACGATCGCCCACGTGCGGCCTGGCATCCCAGACGCCGTTGAGCGCCGTCTCGAGGTTGGCGGCCAGGACGGCCCGAGCGGCGGGAACGCCGCCGGCGAGCACGTGCGCGTCGGCCGCGGGTACGATGAAGCGGCTCTGATGTGGATGCAGCACGAACACGTTGCGGCCGGCGAGCTCGTCCGGGCCGCGCTCGACGAGGCCGACCATCGAATAGGCGTACTTGACCGGAAAGGAAAACTCACCCTGCTGAAACGGCGCGCGCATCCGCTGCCACTCGCCCGGCGGGACGCGCCCCGCGAACACGAGCGCCTCGGTGCCGCGGCTGATGCCGCTGTAGAGCGCGCGCACCACGACCTCGCCCGCGCGGGGCGCCGCCAGCGTTTCGCTGCGGATCTCCCCGCGGCCGGGCGCCGTCACCCAGAACGCTCTGGCCTCCTCGCGCATACCTCGTCATTCTGATGCGGTACCCACGCCGTTACAATGTCGTCCTCGCGATCGGGTTCGGGATGACGCTGGCCCTGGCGTCGATCGTCGGCTCGTGGGCCGGCGCGGGCGCGGCGTATGCGCTCGAGGCCGTGTTGTTTTTTGCCGCGCTGACCATCGGCGTGGTCGTGGTGGCCGGCGGACAGCATCCGTATCCACGTTTCGGGCCCGCCAACATTGTCACGACGATCCGGGCGATGCTGGCGGCGCTCGCGGCCGGGCTCGTCGGCCATCCCGCGTCTCCGGCGGTGCTCTGGTCGGTTGTCGGCCTGATCGCGCTTGTCGCCATCCTCGACGGCGTCGACGGCCACCTGGCGCGGGCCACACGCATGGCGAGCGCCTTCGGCGCGCGGTTTGACATGGAGACCGACGCGGCGTTCATCTTCGTCCTGGCGATTCTCGTCTGGCAATACGGAAAAGCCGGGGCGTGGGTGTTGCTGTGCGGGCTGATGCGGTACGCCTTTGTCGCGGCCGGCCGGCTGCTGCCGTGGCTCGCCGCGCCGTTGCGGGCGACGCGGCGCGGTCGGATCGTGGCGGTGGGGCAGTCGATCGGGCTCGGGGTGGCGCTCGCGCCGATCGTGCCGCCGCCGGCGAGCGCGATGGTCGCCGTCGTGACGCTGGCCGCCCTGACGTGGTCGTTCGCGGTCGACGTGATGTGGCTGAAGGGGGTCAGACCCCCTGTGGAGTGAGACCATGCCTGTTCTGGGACGACTCGGATCACCGGCCGGCGCGCTGCGGATTCTGTCGATGGCCATCGGAACGTTTCTGATCTTCATGGCCCTCGACAAGGTCGGGTGGCTGACCGACAGCGGGTTCCTGCTGCGGCGGCTTCAGGAATGGCGCGGCACGGTGCGGCCGCTGGCGCGGTGGTATCTCGAGACGGTGGCCATTCCCGGCGTCCCGGTGCTCGCGCGCGTTATCCCGATCTCCGAACTGGCGGCGGGGGCGGCCCTGATCCTGGGCGTGAGGGTGCGGCTCGCGGCGGCCCTGACCTTCCTGATGGTGCTCAACTTCCACCTGGCCGCCGACCTGGTCTTCCGGTACAGCTACCTGATCAACGCCTACGGCTTGCCGATCCTCGGCGGTCTGCTGGCGCTTGCGGTCAACGGGACGCGGCTGCCGTTCAGCGCGTCCAGGTGACGCCCCTCCGGCACGCGATCGAAGGCGTCGAGCAGCAGCGGCGTGAGCTGGTGCATCCGGCCAATCGCCGGCGACTGCGGCTCCAGGCCCTGACGGAACCCTGCCTCGCGCAGACGATCGAGCACGTGCCGCCTGCCGCCGATGACGTGTACGGGAACGTCCCATGGCGCGCCTTTGCCGCTCACCGCCGCAGGCGGCTGATGGTCGCCGATCACGACGAGTACCGGGTCGTCCGCCTGCTCGCGCAGGTAGCCGGCGAGCGCGGTGTACTCGTACGCCATGGCCCGAACATAACTCGGCCGCAGATTCGTGAGATCCGGGCTGACGGCCATCGCGCGCGCGACCTCCGCGTCATCGAAGGCGTGCTCCGTCAGGACGCGCGCCCAGGACGGCTGATACGGCGGCACCGGGCCGAACGGGGCATGCGTCGTGCTGGTTGGAAAGACGACGAAGAGCGGCGCGCGCGAGCGAGGGCGGCGCTCGACGGCATCGAGCCTGGCGAACGCGTACTGGTCCGGGACGGCCCACCAGCCGAATTCCGGCCCGCGGTACGCAAGGTGCTCGCGGTCGGCGATCGCATCGAAGCCATAAAACGCGCCTTCGGGCCACGCCTGCCGCATGCCGGGCATGAGCGCCACGGTGCGATAGCCGCGCCTGGCGAAGTTGGTGACGAGCGTCTCCCGCGAGGAGGCCATCAGCGACGAATAGGCATACTGGTCGCGCACCTCCACGCCCGAGAGCAGGCTGAGGTGCGCCAGCCACGAGGAACCGCCGAACGTCGGTGATTCCACGTAGGCGGACACGACGTCGCGGCCAGTCTGGTGGACGGCCGCTTCGAGTTCGGCGCGGCTGGCGGCAAGGCCCGCGGAGATCGCCGGCGTCTGGTACGTCACGGCGCCGTACGACTCGACGAAGATGACCAGGACGTCGGCGCCGCTGATGCCGCGCAGCCCGGTGTCGAACGCCGGGCTCGGACCGAGCGCGGGGGCTGCCGGTGCCGGGCCCATCATGGCCAGTGCGAAGCGCACCTGCCGCGCGTAGGCCGGCACCACCGGACTCGCAAACGCGACCCCGGGCACGAGTCCGGCCAGCCGCTGGCCGGCGAAGAGCAGCACGACGGAGGCGGCGAGGGAGGCAAGCGCAAGCCGGCCGCGGCGATGCTCCACCGAGGTCGCCACCTGGTGGAACGCAAACCGGGCGAGGCCGTACACGACGGCGACCATCACGGCGGCGCCGGCCGCGGCGGCGGCCACGAGCCACCATGGCGCCGCGCGCGCCAGCATCGCGGCCCCGTTGCCCAGGTGCCGGGAGTCCCAGTACAGATTGAACTCCCGCCCGTAGAGGCCGGGAGCCGTGACGTCGAGATAGTGGCCGGCCACCAGCACGACCCAGAGCGGCGCGAGGACGCGGCGGGCGAGTGCTCGCGCCCGCCGGTGCGCGACCGAGAGCAGCAGGACGCCGGCGGCGAGCTCAATAGACAGCGCGGACGTCCAGCGGATGGCCGGCGTGGGCCATATGTTTTCGAACGTCAGCAGGGCGTTGAGGAGGATGAGGGCGGCCGTCGTGGCCACGGATTTACACCGACGAGAGCAGGTGGCCGAGCTTGTCTTTCTTCGTCTTCAAGTAGCGCGCCGTCGAGGGGGTCGGCTCAATTTCGATGGGCAGCCGCTCGCTCACCGACAGCCCCTCGCCGGTGAGGCCCGCCAGCTTCCTGGGGTTGTTGCTCAGCAGGCGCGTCGAGTTCACGCCGAGAGACCGCAGCATCTCGAAGGCCACGCGGTAGTCGCGGCCGTCGGCAGGGAAACCGAGCCGCTCGTTGGCCTCGACCGTGTCGTCGCCATGATCCTGGAGCGCGTAGGCCCGAATCTTGTTGGCCAGCCCGATGCCCCGCCCCTCCTGATCGAGGTAGACCACGATCCCGCGGCCCTCCTCGACGATGCGCTCGAAGGCGGCCTGCAGCTGCTGGCCGCAGTCGCAGCGCGCCGAATGAAAGAGGTCGCCCGTCAGGCACGCCGAATGAACCCGCGTGAGCACGTTGTCCCCGTTGCCGATCTCACCGAAGACCAGTGCGACGTGCGCCTTGGTCGAAAAGAGGCCCTTGAAGACGTGGATGTCGCACTCCCCGTAGTGGGTCGGCAGCTTCGACGACGCCACGCAGCGCACGGCCGGCCGGCGAAAGGGTAGGTGAAGGGAGGCGAGAATGCCGCGAAGCCGTGGATTCACAACCAGATGCCTGAATCTGTCAAAGGGGAACTCTAATCGTAGGTGTGGACGCGAGGCCTGTCAATGCGCCGGCATCGTCCGCTTTCCGTCCACGACCGGCGGAAAGTCCCTCACCTCGTCGTACACCTCCGTGATGAAGCGGTCCTTGCTCTGCCGCGAGTCGCCGGCGGTCGTCTCGTCATAGGGCGCGGTCAGATCCGCGGCCAGGACGTCCTTCAGCGATGCGCCCTGATTGCGCAGCGCGGCCACCCTGGCCAGCACGTCCACCAGCATGGCCCGATAGGGCAGGAGGTCTTTCTTCCTGATGAGCGTGCCATGGCCTGGAACCAGCGTCGTATCGGGGCCGGCCACCTTGTCGAAGAGGTCGATCGCGTCGAGCATGCCCCTGATCGACCCGCCATTGGCCTGATCGGCGAAGGGATAGCCGAAGTTGCGGTAGAAGTCCTCGATGTAGATCACGTTGGCGTTGCGGAAGCGGACGATGGTGTCGCCGGCGGTGTGGGAGGGCATCATCGGAATGAAGTCCACGGTTTCGCCGTTCATGGTGAGCGTAACGGCGGGCCGGCCCGGCGCGGCCGGGTCGTAGTCATAGGTCACCACCGGAACGCCCGGCAGATCGGCCGCCGCGATCGGCTGGCCGTTGGCGCGACGCACCATCTCACGGCGCAGATTCTCCTGGGCGAAGATCAACGCTCCCTGCGTGCCGAAAAAGGCGTTGGCGCCGGTGTGGTCGCCATGAATGTGTGTGTTGACCACGACTTTGACGGGCGCGTCGGTGAACGACCGGATCGTCGTCAACGTCTTGTCGGCCACCTGCCGGTTCTCGGTGTCGACCATGAGGACGCCGTCCGGTCCGAAGAGCACCATGACCCTGCCGCCGGACGCGTCGGGATGTGCCGGATCGAGGCCTTCCGACCCATGCAGCACGAAGAGATTCGGCGCCAGCCTGGCCGTCACCATGATCTGAATCCTGTCCCAGGGCGTCTGGTAGCCGACAGGAAACGCGTACGGACCTGCTCCCTGCGCCCGTCCCATCGCGGGGATCGCGGCCATCGCGGCGAGACTCAACAACACTGCGGCGCGCTGCTTCATCATCCCGCTGTCGTATCACATCCCGTCCTGTTTCCCCAACCTGAAGACCCGCGGCCTCCGATCGATCATTGAACCGCCGTCCCGCCTGGTGTAGGCTCCCCCCGTGAGGAGCTCCATGACACGATTGCCCGCGTTCCTGTGTGCCGCCGCGCTGCTCGTCGCCGGGTCCGCCTTCGCGCAGCAGAAGGCGACGATTACCGGTGTTCCCGACATTCCGTTCACGTCCGTTCCGAACTTCCTGAAGCTGCCCGCCGGGGAGTATCTGGGCGAATCGGTGGCCGTGGCCACCGACTCGAAGGGCAACACGTACGTGTTTCACCGGCGCGACACGACGCGGCTGTTCCAGTTCGACCGGAACGGCACCTTCGTCAGGGAAATCGGCAAGGGCTATTACGGCTTCGAATTCGCCCACTCGGTCCGCGTGGACAAGGACGACAACATCTGGACGGTGGACGAGGGAACCAATATGGTCACCAAGTTCAGCTCCGAGGGCCGGGTGCTGATGGTGCTGGGGCGCCGGCCGGCGGCCGTTGACGGCCCGGTTCTGTTCCCGGTCGGCCCGAACCCGCCGGCACAGAAGTACATCTTCTGCCGCCCGACCGACGTGGGGTGGGACCCGCAGGGCAACATCTTCGTCTCCGACGGCTACTGCAACAATCGCATCGTCAAGTACGACAAGAACGGCCGCTTCCTCGCGCAGGCCGGCAGCGAAACGGCGGGCAAGGGGCTGGGCGAATCCAACCTGCCGCACGGCATGCAGGTGGACGAGCGCGGCAATGTGTGGGTGGCCGATCGGACCAACTTCCGGTATCAGGTCCTCGACAACAATCTCAAGCCGATCAGGGAGATCACCAACCTCGGCGTCGGCTGGACGATCTGCATCTCGCCGGGACCGCACCAGTACGTCTTCCACTCCAACTCGAACCCGAACGGCAATCCGCCCGGGTCGTGGGACATCACCGGCGAGATCTACAAGACGGAGCTGGACGGCACCGTCATCGGCAAGTTCGGCAAGCCCGGCAAGGTCGCGCCCGGATTCCAGGTGGTCCACATGATGGACTGCCGCAATCCGAATGAGATCGTGCTCGGCGAAATCGAATCGTGGCGCGTGCAGAAATTCATCCTGCAGTCGGCGCCGGCATCACGTACCGCGGCGCGTTGACGTGGAGCGAACCATGAGGAGCCTGTCCATGAAACCGTTCGCACACGCACTCGCGGCCGCCATCGTCGTGGCGGCGATTCCCGCCTCGGCCCAGAACACCGCGCCGACGATGAACTTCGATTCCTCGCCCAATGTGCTGACGCTGCCCGCCGATGTGTATCTCGGCGAAGTCGGCGGCGTGGCGACGAACTCGCGCGGCGATATCTTCGTCTACACGCGCACCGGCCATCCGACGATGTCGATGGCGACACCGCGTCCGTTCGCACATGGCGGATCGCGGCTCTTCCAGTTCGATCGCAACGGGCGCTTTACCCGCGAGATCGGTCAGGGGCTGTACGGCTTCCTCTTCGCGGCCCAGGTGCGCGTCGACTCCGAGGACAACATCTGGGTCGTCGATGAGATGTCCGGCATGGTCATCAAGTTCGATTCGCAGGGCCGTGTCGCGTTCCTTCTGGGACGAAAGCCGGAAGCCCTGCAGAACCCGCCGCGCCCGGCGGCCGGCGGCGGTGAGGGCGGTGGCGGCGGCAGAGGAGGCCCGCCCGGTGCCGGTGCGAATCAGGATGTCTTCAACCGTCCGACCGACGTGGCGTGGGACGCCCAGGGCAACGTGTTTGTCGCCGACGGCCGCGGCAACGCGCGCGTCGCCAAGTTCAGCAAGGACGGCGTGTTCGTCAAGTCGTGGGGCCAGAAAGGCGCCACGCCGGGACAGTTCGGCAGCGTCGACAGCATTGCCGTCGATGCGCAGGGCAATGTCTACGCGGCCGACGGCGGGAACGGGCGCATCCAGGTGTTCGACAACAACGGCGCCTTCAAGACCGAGATCCGGAATGTCGGCAACGCGCAGGCGATCTGCATCACGCCGGGTCCGAACCAGGTCATGTATGTGTCGAATTCCAACCCCCCGAACGATCTCGATACGGCCGGGGAGATCTACAAGATGCGCCTCGACGGGACGATGATGGGAAAGTTCGGCCGGGCCGGGAAGCTCCTCAAGGAGTTCGGCAGCGTCAGCGCCATCGATTGCCGGAGCGAGAACACGCTCTACGTGGGCGAGGTCGGCAATCTCAGGGTCCAGAAACTCGCGATCCGCTAGGAGGATGAGCACATGGAGCACATCATCGGCAAGATGCTTGGCGAATACGAACGCGGCAAGGTGACGCGTCGCGAACTCATTCAGACTCTCGCGCTCGCGGCGACGGCGGCGGGCGCGGCGGGGACCGCGGAGGGCGCCGTGCCGGCCAACGCCACCTACATCAACCACGTGTCGATGCAGGTGGCCGATTACAAGAAGTCGCGCGATTTCTATACGGGCCTCTTCGGCATGAAGGTCACGAGCGACGACGGCAAGCAGTGCCGTCTGGTATTCGGCGACAACATCCTCATCGTCCGCAACGCCTCCGAGCGGCCGGGCGGCAAACCCGGCGTCGATCACGTCGCGTACTCGCTGGCCAACTGGGACACCGACAAGTCCGTCAGGCCGGCGGTCGAAGCGGAGCTCAAGCGCCGCGGGTTGAAGATTCGAACGACCGAAGGCAGCTTCCACGTGATGGATCCGGACGGCTTCGAAGTGCAGATGGGCGGCAAGAACCAGTAGGCATGAACCGCCAATTCTTCGGGAGCGTACTCGCCGGAGTGGGTCTGGCTGCGGCCGCGGTGGGGCCTGCAGCCGCCCACCATTCGTTCGGCGCCGAATACGATGGGCAGAAGGTCGTCACGCTGACCGGCGTCGTGACGAAGGTGGAGTGGACCAATCCGCACTGCCACTTCTACATCGACGTGACCGACGAGAAGGGCGGCGTGGTCAACTGGAAGTTCGAGGGGTACGGCATCGGCCCGCTGTACCGGAACGGCTGGAAGAGAGACGTGACGATCAAGCCGGGCGACCGGGTGACCGCCACGGGCTATCGCGCCCGCGACGGCGGTCCGTGGGCCCATTCGCGCGAGGTCATTGTCGCCGGGGGGCAGAAGATGCTCTTCGGCCCGCCGCCGGGCACCGGCGACGGCGGCGCGATCCCGGCTGTCGAGGTGCGCTGATGCGCCGCCCGCGCCTCGCCCTTGTCTGTGCGATGGTGCTCGGTGCCGTCCCCGCACTCGCCCAGTCGCGCGCGGTTCCGCGGACGCCCGACGGCAAGCCGGATCTGACCGGCGTGTGGCAGGCGGGCAACACTCAGCGCGGCACCTGGCAGGAGGCCAACGGCGGAAGCGGACTCGGCGGCTCGGGGCTCAACGAGAACGCGCCGCGGGTGCAGTCGTCCAGCGATCGACCCGCCGGCGCCGAACCGGCCCCCTATCAGCCGTGGGCGGCACAGAAGGTGCTCGAAGCGTTCAACCGCAGGGGGATCGACGACCCGACCGGGTTGTGCCTGCCTCCCGGCGTACCCCGTGTGTCGATGCTGGGCCTGTACCCACAGCAGTTCATCCAGACGCCGAACGCGATGGTCATCCTCTACGAGTACGCGAACTCGCACCGGCTGATTCGGCTCAACGCCGCGCATCCCGACGACGTGCTGCCGGGCTATATGGGCGACTCGGTCGGCCGCTGGGAGGGAGACACGCTGGTCGTTGATGTCACGGGGTTCAACGACCGGACGTGGATTGCCGGCGCGGGTACGTTTCACACCGAGGCGCTGCACGTCGTCGAGCGCTACACGCGGGTGGACGCGGATCAGATCAATTACGAGGCGAGGGTCGAAGACCCGAACGTGCTGACCAGGCCCTGGGTCCTGCGCACGACGATGATGCGGCGCGAGGGCACGCGCATCGAGGAGAACATCTGCGTCGAAAACAACATCGACGTGGACCGCTACGAAAAACTGCTGAAAGAAGGGGTCGACTTCACCCGGCACTGACACGATTCTTCGTCAGGCGCTCGTCCACCAGCCTGACAATCTCATCCAGCGTGGCCGACTGCATGCCTTTCTGGCGCGCGATCCGCCGCACCAGGCAGTCGACGCGCTCGATGTGCTCGGCCCCGCCGAACAGCGCGCGTGCCGCGGACGAGGGCTTGCCGAGGCCCTCGGCGGCCTTGGCGTACTTCTCGAACGGCACCAGATCCTCATCCTCGGCGCCGAGCGCCTTGCAGAGGGCCGACGCCCAGTCGTAGACCTCCCGCGAGGCGGCGACGTCGCCGTGCACGGCGTCCCGGATCGGAATCATGTCGTCGCGCCGGATGCAGCGGTAGTTGCCGGCGACGAGCATCGGCCACTTGGCCAGCGGCACGAACACCGACTCGTGCACCTTGAGCTTCACGGGGACTTCAATCGCGCCGTCGCCCGGGTCGAAGCGCGCGGCGTCGATGTCGGCTTCGAGCCGCCTGAGGATCGCCGTCGCGTCCGCGCCGTCGAAGCGGGCCGCCTTGAAATTGGTGGGGAGCCCCACCTGCAGCACGTTCTTCGGCTGATCCGGCGGGCGGAACGCCTGCGGGTCCGGGCTGGCCAGGGTCACCAGCGCCGGATCGAAATCGGTCCAGACGCCCGGGTCGGCGTAACACGCCTCGAGCGCGTCGGTGGCGAGTCCGGGAATGCGCTTGAGGTAGGGCAGCGGCGGCATGTTCATGATCGCCAGGCAGGGCGTGCGCGACCGTGCGACCCGCCCCGTCAGCTCCCGGACGCCGGCGGCGCCGTACTGCGCCTCCTGCATGCCCAGCACGATGAGGTCGAACCTTCCGGGGTCGACCGCATCGGGGGTGGCGGCGAGGAGCGCGCCCGGGAGCGCCTTCGACGAGATGTCGAGCGGCGCCGCGCGCCCCTTGATCGGCATCCGGACGACGGTCCCCTCGCGGTTGATCAGGTCGGCGGTCGGCTTGGTGCACACGAGGGACACCCGATGCCCCGCCATCAGCAGCTTGGTGCCGAAGAGCGACCCGTAGGAGGCGCCGAGGATGAGGACGTTGTAGCTCACGGCACGCTCCTAGATGGCGCCCTGCTGGCGTGCGGCTTGAATTTCCGCGTCGGTGAGGCCCACCAGCGTGCGCATGACCTCTTCGGTGTGCTCTCCGAGCAGCGGCGAGCGCCGCACGTCGGACGGTGAGTCCGACAGCTTAATCGGGTTGCCGACCGTCAGATACTTGCCGCGGGTCGGATGATCGACTTCGACGATGGTGCCGGTCTTGCGGAGTGCGGGCTCCTCGGCCAGCTCCTTCATGGAGAGGATGGGGCCGCACGGGACGTTCAGCGGGTTGAGCGTCGCCATGACCTCCATCTTGCCGAGCGTCATCGTCCATTTCTCGATTTCGGCAAAGATGTGCGCCAGCCGGGGCAGACGGGCGTCGGGGGTGTTGTAGTTCGGGTCGTCCAGCCAGTCGGCGTGGCCGATCACTTTGGCAAGCGTGGAGAACGCCTGCACCTGCGCGATCACGTAGATGTAGGCGTCGGGGTCGGTCTCCCAGCCTTTGCACTTGACGATCCAGCCCGGGTGGCCTCCGCCCGAGGCATTGCCGGCGCGCGGGACGGCGTCGCCGAATTTCCCGTTGGGATACTGCGGGTACTCCTTGAGCGGACCGTGGGCCAGCCGCTGCTGATCGCGCAGCTTGACGCGGCAGAGGTTCAGCACGGTGTCCTGCATGGCGCAGGTCACGCGCTGGCCGCGCCCGCTCTTCTCGCGGTGCAGGAGTGCGGCGAGGATGCCGGCCACCAGATGGATCCCGGTGCCGGAGTCGCCAATCTGGGAGCCGGTGACCAGCGGGACGCTGTCGATCTCACCAGTGGTGGACGCCGAGCCGCCCGTGCACTGCGCGACGTTCTCGTAGACCTTACAGTCCTCGAACGGGCCGGCCCCGAAGCCTTTCACGGAGGCGTAGACCATGCGCGGGTTGATCTTCTGGATGGTTTCCCACGGAAACCCCATGCGGTCGATCGCGCCCGGCGCGTAGTTTTCCACCATCACGTCGCACAGTTCGATGAGCCTGGTGAAGATCTTCTTGCCGGCCTCGGTCTTCGGATTCAAGGTGATGCCGCGTTTGTTGCTGTTCAGCATCGTGAAATAGAGGCTGTCGACTCCCGGCTTGTCGCGGAGCTGGCCGCGCGTCGGGTCGCCCTCGCCTGGTCGCTCCACCTTGATGACGTCGGCGCCGAACCAGGCCAGAATCTGCGTGGCCGTCGGTCCCGACTGCACGTGCGTCATATCCAGAACCCGAACACCCTCCAAAGCTTTCCCCATCGTGACCTCTTCCTCCATTGAACTGTGTCGTACGAGACGAACGCGAATTGTACCTTCCGCCTTCGATGCGCAGCAATGGCTCGCCGGATTGCTGCCCGCTGCCGACTGCCGGCTGCCGGCTACCGACTGGCATTGACCGGTCCACCCCGGAGGTCGCGGATTTCCACTCCGTTCACCTGGTCGACGATCCGGGCGAAGGCGCGCGCCGACTGCTCGAGCCCGTAGGCGGGTACCGCTGCCAGTGTGTCCATGTCGGTGTGGTACACGGTGTGGTCGATGATGTGAAAGCTCGGCGCGTCGGTGAACACCTGGCCGAGCTCGCCGCCGGGGCGCCCCTCGGGCCGTGAGTAGAGCGCGATGCCGTAGTCGCGGAACGTCTTCAGGACGATGTCGCGCAGCCGGTCGCTGCCGCCCACGTACCAGCGCCGTGCGCTCACCTGGTTGGACGTGATGAACGCGTCGCCCACGAGATAGGTGGCCACCTGCGCCGTGTGTTCGGCGTTGATGAGCAGCGCCGTCTTCGCGAACATCGCCTGCATGTGGTTGTGCACCCACCGGACGCCGGCCTGCTCGCCAGACGGGGAATGATGGGCGGTGGTCGTGAAGAACGTCATCGTCCGGCGGCGCTGCGCCTTCGGGAGCTTCGCGTAGTGCTCGGCCAGCGCGACGACGGTCGCCATGCCGGAGGCGTTGTCCATCGCGCCTTCGAAGAACGAATCGGCATGGGCCATCACGGCGATGTTCTCGTCGGTGGCTCCGGGGAGCACGCCCCAGACGTTGGCGGTCTTCAGGCCGGTGCGCGTCTCGACTGCGAGGCGGATGCGCAGCGTCGGCGACTGCCGGCGTTCGATCATCCCGCGAATCGTCCGGCCGTCCTGGTCGCCGAGCAGAAAGACCGGCACCTTCGCCGGAGCGGCCGTGCCGCCGGCCTGCGGCTCGTTCATCACGTTGCCGGGGAAGCCGAGGATGAGGAGCACGGCCGCCGCGCCCGCTTCGTCGGCGCGCCGCACGGCGCCGAGCGTCAGCGCCGTGTTGCCCCGGCCGCCCGGATTGGGGAAGCCATAGAGGACGACCGCCTTGCCCGTGACGTCGCGGCCGGCAAAGTCGGCCGCCGTGCCCATGCCGATCCAGACCGGCTCGAGGTTCAGCGTGCCGGCCGTGCCGACCGAGTTGAACAGCGGAAACGCCGTCGCGATTGGCGTCGTCGTGCCGCCGCCGCTCGCCGCGATCTCCCACGACGTGGGAAACCACTGCGGCGGGAGATCGAACTCCTGGATGCGCACCTCGTCGAGGCCGATGCGTCGGAACTGCGCCGCCGTCCATTCGTTGGTCATGCGCTCGTAGGGCGTGCCGGCAATGCGGCCCCAGTACTGGTTCCCGTCGGCGCGGCTCCTTCGTGAGATCGCGGTGACCTCGTTGACCAGCGCCTTGATGCGGAAGCCGTCGAGGTCGGTATAGGGCGCGTCGCCGGGCGGGTAGGGCCAGCGGAGGAACTGGTCGTCCACGAGCCAGTTGGGCGGGAGGTACGCGCCGCGCGGCAGGTCGGGCGCCGGATCGGTCAGGCGTCCCTCCCGGACTGGCGTTGTTTGCGCGACCGCTCGTGCCAACAGCAGCGTGGCCGCCGCTGCAATCCCTGCGAAGACGGGCATCCAGCGTCTCATGGCGAACAGAAGCCTACCACTGCGGGTCCCGGGGCGGGAGCGGTATACTGCACCCTGCAGATTTCGCGCCGCCGCTCGCGCGGTCACGACGTTTACGGCTACTGGAGGTCACTTATGAGACGCATCGTTCCGATCATGCTGGGTGTGCTGGCCCTGTCCATCAGTGCGTTCGCGCAGGGAGGCCGCGGCGCGCCGCCGCCGCCGCCGCCGCTCGAGCCCGGGGCGTCGCAGGCCGACGTCGACAAAGCCGTCCTTGCCGCGCCGGCCAACCTGCGCGACCAGTCGACGGTCATCAAGTGGAAGGCCGACTTCACGTACGACAC
The DNA here is from genome assembly GCA_016213695.1 of Acidobacteriota bacterium. Taxonomy (GTDB): domain Bacteria; phylum Acidobacteriota; class Vicinamibacteria; order Vicinamibacterales; family UBA2999; genus DATCJA01. The sequence goes on from JACQZV010000175.1 coordinate 18,599, forward strand.
GCTGCGGAAGGGCACCAACCCGCTCGTCTGCTTCGACAAGTCCGGGTTCCCCCGGCAGCCGCCGTTCATGATCGAGTGCACGACGATGGGCAACCTGGCGCGGGTCGCGCAGAACCTGAAGGTCGAGGCGATGGGCGACAAGGCGCCGGCGGCGTTCGAGGCGATGGAGAAGGACGGCACGCGCGTCAAGCCCGAGTTCGGGTCGGTCTGGTACCACCTGATGGGCATGAGCCGCGAGCAGTCGCGCACCCACTTCACGATTGCCGTGCCGAACGCGACCGCGCAGACGCTCGGCATCCCGGATAAGGCCCGTCAGGACGGCATCTGGCTCATGAACGCGGGCACGACGACCGCCCACATCATGACGCCGGGAGAGTAGCGGCCGTCTCGAGGTCATGAAACCTCTGCTCGCGGGTGTCCTGGCGCTGGCGTCGCTCTCGCCGGCCCAGGGCACCCGGACGTTTGCCGGCACCATCACCGACGACATGTGTCCGAAGGCCGATCACGCGGGGATGCGGATGGGGCCGACCGATGCCGAGTGCGTCACGGCGTGCGTGGCGGTGCACGGCGCCGCCTACGTTCTGTACGACGGCGCGACGCTCTACCAGTTGAGCGATCAGCAGGCGCCGGAAGCGTTCGCCGGGCAGAAGGTCAGGGTTGCCGGCACCCTCGACGCGAAGACGAAGACGATCCACGTGGAGTCCATCTCGGCCGCACGGTAACGCCGCGAACGCCGCGGCGAAGATGCTATCCTTCCTCTCTCACTTGTTCACTTGGAGGCATATGTTCAAATTGTCGCGAGCGGTCTTGACCGCTGCAGTCGGAGTGTTTGTCGGGGCCCTCATGGTCCCATCCCTTGCGAGCGCGCACACGGTGCGGATTTGCGTGAAGGACGACGGCCCCGTCACCACCTTCTACGCCGGGACGTACCACTCCCCGTCAGAGGGTCCGTCGCCAGTGGGCAAGATCATCATTGACGGTTTCGGGTATCCGTTCTCGGGTTGGATCTCCCCGTCAGCTCTGCCGGCAGGCGTGACGTGCGAGATATCCACTAGCGGCGCTGGCCCGGCCGTGGTCCATTACCAGACCTTCACCAGCAGCTTCGCCGGTGGCTTGCACACGATTTCGTTCGATACCTCGACTGTCGTTCAGTCCCCCTGGGGACCCTTTCTCCCCATGACCTTCGGCGGCGGCGCGTGCGCGGACGCCGACTTCGACGGCCTCTGCAACGACGTGGATTCATGTCCCCTGGATGCCGCCAACGACGGTGACCACGACGGCATTTGCGGGAATGTCGACAACTGTCCGCTCGATGCGAACCCGAGCCAGATTGACGCGAACCACAATGGGCAGGGCGACGCCTGCGAAGGCGTGGTGTGCGGCAACGGCCTCCTCCAGGGCTCCGAGCAGTGCGACGACGGCAACAAAGCCGGCGGCGACGGGTGCTCGGCCATCTGCACGCTCGAGGTCGCGGACAGCCCGCCCAACGCGGATGCCGGCCTGGATTTCAGCGTGAACGAAACGCAGGGCGTCATGCTGGACGGAACCGCGAGCAACGATCCGGACGGCGACGCGCTCACGTTTGCCTGGGTGCAGGTTGGCGGCACGCCCGTGGCGCTCGTCGGTGACAACGGGAGCCAGCCGACCTTCACCGCTCCCACCGTCCCGTTCGGCGGCGAGACGCTCACGTTCCAGTTGACGGTCACGGCCAACGGCCTGAGCGACACCGACACGGTCAGCATCAACGTCGTCAACGTCAACCACGAACCCGTGGCGGATGCCGGCGACGATCAGGCGGTGGCCGAAGGCGCCCCGACGGCGCTTGATGGCACCAACAGCTACGACAACGACGGTGATGCGCTGACGTATGCGTGGACGCAGGTGAGCGGCACGCCCGTGACCCTCACGGGAGCCAATACCGCCACGCCGAGCTTCACGGCTCCCATCGTCGGTTCGGGTGGTGCGCCCGGCGTGGTCGACACCCTGGTCTTCAAGCTGGCGGTCAATGACGGCTTCACGACCCCCGACGTCGAGGACACCGTGTCGATCGACATCACCAACGTGAACAACGACCCGGCCGCGGACGCCGGTACGGACAAGACGCTGAACGAGCACACGGCCGTTCAGCTGAACGGCAATGGCAGCAGCGATCCGGACGGCGACGTGCTGACGTATGCCTGGGCGCAGGTCGGTGGAACGGTCGTGACCCTTACGGGCGGCTCGACGGCCACGCCGAGCCTGACAACGCCCTTCGTCAGCGCCGGCGGCGAGGACCTGACGTTCGAGCTGACGGTGGACGACGGGTACGGCGGCGTGTCGGTGGACACCATGGTCGTGCACGTGCAGAACGCCAACGACCCGCCGCTCGTGTCGGCGGCGCAGCCGACAATCGCGTGCCTCTGGCCGCCGAACCACAAGCTGGTGTCGGTCGGGATCACGGGGGTCAGCGATCCGGAGAGCAACGCGACGATCACCATTGACGGCGTGACCCAGGATGAGCCGACCAACGGCCTGGGTGATGGTGACACGGCGGTCGATGCAATCATCAATGCCGACGGCACGGTGCTCCTGCGCGCCGAGCGGCAGGGTGGCGGCGACGGTCGCGTCTACCACGTGCACTTCACGGCATCGGACCTCGAGGGCAGCGCCTCGGGTGTCGTGAACGTGTGCGTGCAGCAGGACCGGAAGAAGCCGGCTGTTGACGGCGGGGAACTCTTCGACTCGACCAACTAGCGCCGCGAACCGGCGCATCCGGCGGACGGGGCACCGGCCCCGTCCGCGTAAGGCAAGAACGAAAAGGGGCGGGACCCGTGAGGGTCCCGCCCCTTTTTGTCTGGTACTGACAGTGGAGAGTTGCGGCGCTCAGCGCCCCGACGCCGACTGCCGCGCCGGCCCGGCCACGCGCTGCTTCAGCCACGGTCCGAGCAGATCGGTCAGCTGGTGCTCGGACGTGCCCACCGAATAGATCTGCGACATGTGGTTGTGCGTCTTCATGATGTGAAAGACGTGATCCCTGCCGGCCTCGGTGAGCACGCGGTGGATCATCTCGCCCTGCGCAATCTGCGGCATCTCGGGGTCCCATTCCGCGCGCGTAATAAAGAGCGGAATCGTCGTCTTCCTGAGGCCGTCCACCGACGACCACGCCTTGACCTTCTCGGGGTCGGTGCCGAAGATGCCGCCGGGACGCGAATCGTAGCCGCCCGAGGTCATGACCGCGCCGCTGATGCCGCCGCCGCGCGCGTAGTGATAGTCGGGGTGCGACACGTAGAGGCCGACGAGCGTGGCGCCGGCCGAATGGCCCCACAGCAGCATGCGGTTCGGGTCGCCGCCGTAGCGCGCGATGTTCCTGGCGGTCCAGGCCAGCGCGTCGCGGGCGTCCTCGATCTGGGCGGGCAGCACGTGGGCGGGCAGCAGGCGATAGTTGATGTCCACGCCCACCATCCCCTGATCGACCGCCCACTTCATCAGGTTGTCGTTGGTGAACTGCCCCGGCTGGTGCTTGTCGCCGCCGGTGAAGCCCCCGCCGTGCACGAATACGAGGACCGGCTTGCCCGCGCCCTGCCCGTTCGACACGACGTCGAGCGTCTGCTTGACGTCGGTGCCGTACGCGATGTCGCGCTCGACCTTGAGCCCGGCTATCGGATCGACGGGCTGCAGCGGATCGAAGATGAGCCGCGTCTTCTGGGCGTCATTGACGTGCCCCATGGCGGCCACGGCCCTGGCGACGTCGGCCGGGAGATCCGCCCGCACGATGACGGGAACGGACACCGTGGCGAGGGCAAGCAGGACGATCAGTCTCTTCATGGTTCACTCTCCGCGCCGGCGGGTCAGGGCGCCAGCGGCTCGATATGGATCAGCGTGTTGCCGTGTTGATTGCCCAGCCAGAAGCTCGAGAGCGCGCCGGATTTCTGCACCTCGACGTGGCGGACGTTCGTTTCGTGCGGGAGCAGGTACTCGGTGAACTCGCCGGTCTGGACGTTCAGCCGCAGGGCCAGGTCGTTGTCCATCCCCGCCGTCCATGCATACGTCCGGTCGTCAAATTGCGCGTCGTACGGCCGCGTCCACGGCGTGGGGGCGGTCCATTCGGTAATCTTCTCCGTCTTCGGGTCGAACATCGCCAGACGGTTGCCATGGAAGACGCCGCACCAGAGGCGGTCCTGCGCGTCGATGTGACCGCGGCGGCAGCCCGCGCCCTTGGTGGGGAAGTCGTACCAGACGGTCTGGAGCGTCTTGCCGTCGGTCTTCCAGAGCTTGTCGTTGGTCATCTGCATCCCGTAGGAGTTGTTCTTCGAGTCGGCCACGACGTCGTAGGCGCGCGCCGAGGGACTGCCAGCCGGATAGGTGACGCGCGTCCACGTATTGGTGGCGAGGTCGATGTGCCACGTCCCGCCCGCCTCGCCGGTATCGAAGGCCACGTTGGCCCAGAGTTTCCCGTCCAGATGCTGGAACGCGGGGTCCACCATCGTCAGGTGGGCGTCGCCGAAGCTCGATTCCTCGAGCGGCGACCTGAACGTCTCGAGCTTCCCGGTCTTCGGGTCGAGCCTGGCGATCTGCATCTGCGACATGTTGCCGTAGTAGATCCGGCCCTGGCGGTCGATGTCGATCTGCAGGCCGCCCTGCGCAATCTGGCCGAGGCGATTCTGCGGAACGGTGTACTCGGTCACCTTGCCGGTCTTCGGATCGAGCTTCCCGAAGAACTGCGAATTGAAGTCCGAATACCAGACGTTGCCCTGCGCGTCGAAGACCGTGTCGTGCGGCGAGGCATCCGGGCGCGGGAGCTCGTACACGGTGTAGATGACCTGCGTCGCCTTCCCGTGCGGCCGCGGCAACGTCGTGAGCGGGAAGTCGAACGAGTCCCTCGCGCTCAGGTTGACCGAGGCGAGATACGTGGCGAACGCGCTCGGCGCGGACGGCGGCGCGGCGCGTATCGGCCCTTCGATCGGCCGCACCCAGGGATGGAGCGGCGACGAGTTGTTGGTGTGCCTCGCCATCCGCTGAATCACCGGCATCCACTCCTCGGCGGTAAAGCGGGAGAACAGGACGCGCTGCAGCGTGTGGCAGTTGACGCAGCCGCCGAGCCCCGTTTTCTGCACCGGCGTGCCGGGGGCGCTCAGGATCAGCTCGGCGTTCGACATCTGCATGGCGAGCGCCGAGGCGCGCGTCACCTTGTCGAGCGGCAGGTCGAGCCGGGCCGGCTGCGCGGTCACCTCGACCGACGTGCCCCGCAGCTCGTAGCCGACCGCCCGGACGGTCACCGCGTAGCGGCCCGGCTCCATGCGGTCGCGCGGGAAGCGGTACTCGCCGCGGGCATCGCTGACCACCCAGGTTGCCACCGTCGAGCCGGCTTTCTTCGCGCCCACGAGCACGCCTTCCATGGCGCCTTCGACCGGCGAGGTGACCGTGCCCGACAGCGCCGCGTCGGACGGGGTGTCGGGTGGTACGCGCCCGATGACCGTCGTGTCTGCCACGGCCAGTCCCACCACGATGGCCGCGAGAAGTGTCGCCTTACGCATGACCTGTTCTCCTCTGGGCGGGCTGCGGCCCGCGCGCTACGTCTGGTGCCATAGGATGCCCCCGCCGGGGCGTTCTGGCAACGGTTTTCCTCGCTTGACGCCTCGTTCTCGCTACCGTATCGTTCGGGCCGGGTCCAGCAGTCCGGATGAATCGACTGAAGGTCGCGGGTCTCCTGATAGCACTGGCGTCAGCGGCGTCGCTGCCGACGCGCGCGCAGGAGAACTCGCCGCCCGACCTGACCGGGACGTGGCGGTGGCTCCCGTACGAAGACGAGCGCGACCGCACGCCGGGCGCCTATCCGGGCGACTACCGCGGCCTGCCCCTGAACGACGCGGCGCGGATGCGCGCCGACACCTACGACGAAGAGGTCAACGCCACCTCGCAGCTCCTGCAGTGCCGCCCGCGCAGCCCGGCGTACCAGGCGAAGGGACTCGATCCGGCGCGGATCGACCAGGTGGTCGATCCGATCAGCCGTCAGATCGTCGCGCTGCGCATCGGCTACGAGAAGACACCGGGCGATCGGATGGTCTGGCTCGACGGCCGTCCGCACCCGTCGCCGTACGCGCTGCACTCGTGGGACGGCTTCTCGACCGGCCGCTTCGTCGGGGACACGCTGGAGATCACGACGACGCACATGAAGGAGAGCTACGCGCGCCGCAACGGCGTGCCCGCCAGCTTTCGCGCGACGGTCGTGGAGCACGTCTCGCTCGAGGAGCCGTTTCTCGAGTGGACGTTCACGGTCATCGATCCCGACTATCTGACCGAGCCGCTCGTCCGCAGCGCCACGTACGTGCGCGCGCCGACGCTGCAGCTGCCGCCGTACCCGTGTCAGCCCGAGGCGTACCAGCCCGGCGAGAAGTATCGGGTGCCGCACTACCTCGTCGGCGACAATCCGTACCTCACCGAATCGGCCGTCAAGTACCGGATGCCGCAGGAGGGGACGCGCGGCGGCGCCGAGACGCTCTATCCCGAGTGGCGGGCGAAGGGCGCGGCGCTGGCTCCGCCCAAAGAACAGTACGCGTACACGCCGGTGTACGCCGACGCCTCGACGCACGTCGCCGAGCGCGCCGATGCCGAACCGGCGCGCCCGCCCGCCTACGACAGGGTCGAGACGCTGCACGTGGCCGGCAACGTCTACCTCGTCGCCGGCGCGGGCGGGAACATCACGATTTCCGCAGGGGGCGACGGCGTGGTGATGGTTGATTCGGGTGCCGCCGCGGCCAGCGACCGCGTGCTCGCGGCGATTCGCCGGATCGCCGACATCCCGCGGCCGCCGGAGCCGCCCGACGCCGCGTCGTTGACGGCGAGTCCGTGGCTGGCCTCGCACGCGCCGGCGGAGCCGGCCATCCGCTTTATCATCAACACCAGCGGCAACGCGGATCACGTGGGCGGCAACCCGGCGATTCGGAAGTCGCCGCTCTTCCGCGTCCTCGGATACCGCGATCCGTCGCTGAGCCTGCAGGTGCTGGCGCACGAGGCGGTGCAGGGCCGGCTCGCCGAGTCGAGCGCCACCGAGGCGCTCGCGCCGACCGACACGTACTCGTCCGACACGTACACCCTGTACCGCTTCTTCAACAATCAGGCGGTGCAGCTCTTCCACGCGCCGAACGCGGTCACCGACGGCGACACGATGGTCTGGTTCCGCCGGGCGGATGTGATCGCGGCGGGCGACATCTACAACAGCGACATCTATCCGCCGATCGACGTCGGGCGCGGCGGCGGCATCGACGGCACGATCGAGGCGCTCAACCGGCTGATCGAGATGTCGGCGACCGAATTCATGTCCCAGGGAGGCACGCTCGTCGTGCCGGGCCACGGCTGGATCGGCGACGCCGCCGACGTCGGCACCTACCGCGACATGCTGATCGTCGTCCGCGATCGCGTCCAGAACCTCGTCGGCCGCGGCATGACGCTGGCCCAGGTCAGAGCCGCCAGGCCGACGCTCGATTTCGACCCGTTGTACGGGCGGCAGCGGGGCGCCGCCGCGCGCTTCGTCGAGGCGGTGTACCGGAGTCTTGCGGAGAAGAAGAAGTCATGAGCAGACACCTGCGTTTCATCGCCCTGGCGGCCGCCGTCATGCTGTCCGGCCTCCCGGCGGCGGCGCACCATTCCTTCGGCGGCACCTACAACGTCGACAGGCAGATCACGATCACGGGAACGATCGTGCAGCTCACCCTGCGCGCGCCGCATTCGTTCGTCTACGTCGAGGCCCAGGCGGCCGACGGTTCGACCGCGCGCTGGACGGTGGAAGGCGCCTCCGCGCAGCAGTTCGCGCAGCAGGGATTCAGCAAGGACGCGTTCAAGGTGGGCGATCCGGTCGAGATCGTCGGCAATCCGTCGCGCAGTCCGAACAGCACGCGGGCGCGGCTCATCAGGATCACCCGTACCAGCGATGGCAAGTCGTGGGGCAGCCGCGCCGGCGAGGCGGTGAACTGACAATGAGGCGACGGGATCGGGCCGCGCTCTGCGTCCTGGTGACATGCCTCCTCGCACCGTCGGCCGTCTCCGCGCAGGGCCGCGGCGGGCGCGGGAGCGCGCCGGCCACCGCGCGCGCGACGGCGCCGATCGACCTGACCGGCTACTGGACGGCCGTGATCACCGAGGACTGGCACGTGCGCATGCGCACGGCGCCGCGGGGCGACTTCGGCGTGGGCGAGCCGGGCGTCATCGAGAACCCGGGCGTCGGGCTGCTTGGCGTGGGGCCGAACCCGGCGGCGCGATCGAACATTCCCTACAACACCGCCGGCGCGCAGGCGGCCATGGCATGGGATCCCGCGAAGGACGAGGCCGAGGGGAATGCCTGCAAGGCGTACGGCGCACCCGGGGTCATGCGGCAGCCGACGCGCCTGCACGTCACCTGGCAGGACGACAACACTCTGAAGATCGACGCGGACGCCGGCACGCAGACGCGCCTGTTCCGCTTCGGGCCGCCGCAGAATCCCGGCCGGATGGACTACAGCAACGCCACCTACTTTCCGCCCGAACCGCGCACGCTGGAGCCGCCTGCCGGCACCGAGCCGAGCTGGCAGGGCTACTCGATGGCGGCCTGGACGATTGCAGGTGGCACGGCGGGAGTCGAGCGCGGCGGCCATCTGAAGGCCGTGACCAGGCGCCTGAAGCCGGGCTACTACTGGAAGAACGGGATGCCGTATACGGGCAGCGCGGTGCTCACCGAGTATTTCCGCACCATGGAGCTGCCCGACCGCAGTTGGTGGATCCGGTTCACCCAGATTGTCGAGGACCCCGACTACCTGACCCAGCCGTGGGTGGTCAATTACGCCTTCAGGAAGCTGCCGGACGGCTCGGCGTGGAATCCGACCCCGTGTACGGCCAGGTAGTGGCAGAATATCGTCGTTCGCTTTTGCAGGAGGGACACGTCATGCGGTTCATCGTTCCCGCGTCACTGGCGCTCGTCGTCGTCGCCGCCACGGTGCCCCTTCAGGCCGGCCAGTCGGCTGCCGCACAGGCGCCCGTCACGTTCGCGAAAGACGTCGCGCCGATTCTCCAGAAGAACTGCCAGACGTGCCACCGGCCGGGCAGCATCGCGCCGATGCCGCTGCTGACCTACGACCAGGCGCGCCCCTGGGCGCGGTCGATCAAGGAGCAGGTCCTGCTGCGGCAGATGCCGCCGTGGTTCATCGACAAGAACGTCGGCGTCCAGCACTTCAGCAACGACCGGTCGCTGACCGACCGGGAGATCGACACGATCGCGCGGTGGGTCGACGCCGGCGCGCCGCAGGGCAACCCCGCCGACATGCCGCCGCCCCGCCAGTTCGCCGCCAACGAGACCTGGCAGATCGGTGAGCCGGACGTCGTCGTGAGCCTTCCGAAAGACCTCATCGTGAAGGCCAAGCAGCCGGATCAGTGGCCCGATATTCTGGTCGATCCCCAGCTCACCCAGGATCGCTACATCCAGGGCGTGCAGATTATTCCGATCAAAGGCTACCCGGTCATTCACCACATCCGCACCTCCATCGTCGAGCCGACCGACGCCAGCCGCGGCAGCGGGCAGACCGATGATGTCGACGATCTCGAGCTGGGCGAGCAGGGCGTATTCCTCAACGAGTACGCGCTCGGCAAGGGGGGCGACGTCTTCACGGATGGATCGGGCCGGTTGATCAAGGCGGGAACAAAGATCAACTTCCAGCTCCACCTCCACGCCAACGGCAAGGAGGACATGCCGGCCAACGTCAAGCTCGGCCTGAAGTTCTATCCGGCCGGCTACGTGCCGAAGCATGTCATTGCGTCCATGACCGTGAGCTCGCCCCAGGTCGACCTCCGGCCGCACGCCGACAACGTCCGGTCCGACGGCTACAAGGTGCTCGTGCGCCCGGCCCGGATCCTGTCGTTCCAGCCGCACATGCACAACCGCGGCAAGGCGGAGTGCCTTGAAGCCATCCTGCCCACGGGCCGCGTCGAGGTGCTCTCGTGCGCGAAGTTCCGGTTCAACTGGCATCTCAACTACGTGTACGACGATGACGCGGCGCCGCTGCTGCCGGCCGGCACCGTGCTCCACGCGATCATGTGGCACGACAACTCGGCGAAGAATCCGTTCAACAACGATCCCGACGCCCAGATTACCTACGGTCAGCGGACCGTTGACGAGATGTCGTCGGCGTGGCTGAGCTGGTACTACATGTCGGACGAGGAGTACAAGCAGGAACTGGCGGAGCGTCGGGCGCGTCGCAGCGCCGTGACGACCTCGTCAAACTGAGTGGGAGGCCGGCGGTGAAGCGGTTCGTGGTCCTGGCGCTGGCGTGCTGCGCGCTCCTGGCGCCGGCCCTTCGTGCGCAGGTCGGCCCGCAGTCGTTCGCTCGCGGCCAGGACATCAGTCCGACCTTCGACGGCTGGGAGCGGAACGCGGACGGCACCTTCACGCTCTGGTTCGGCTACTACAACCGGAACACCGAGGAAGAGATCGACGTCCCGCTCGGTCCGGACAACACGTTCGATCCGGGCGGCGATCGCGGCCAGCCGACACACTTCTACCCGTCGCGGAAGTGGTGGGTCTTCAAGACGATCGTGCCCGCCGACTGGCCCGCCGACCGCAGGGCCGTCTGGACGCTGACGACACACGGCAAGACGAACCAGGCCAAGGGCTGGCTCCAGCCGGAATGGGAGGTCGACACCGATCTGATCTCCAAGAACGGCGCGCGTGACCCGTCGCTGATGACCAACGGCACCAACGCGCTCGACCAGGATCACGAGAACCGCCCGCCGGTGATGGCCGGCAGCGCCGCGCAGACGATCGGGGTCTCGGACACGCTGGCCCTCACGGTGACTGCCACCGACGATGGACGACCGAAGCCGGTGCCCGATCCGGAGGGCCGCCTGCAGCAGGGCGTGCGCGTGCGCTGGATCGTGTACCGGGGGGCCGGCGCGGTCCGGTTCGACCCGGACATCATGAGCGGCCGTATCTACGGCAAGCCGGCGACGCTGGCGACCAGGGTGCGCTTTGCGGCCGCCGGCGCCTACCGGCTGCGCGCGATTGCGAGCGACGGCCAGGCCTTCTCCACCTACGACGTGGATGTGACGGTCAAATGAACAGACGCAGGTTTCTGAAGGACGGCGTGCTCGGCGTCGGCGCCAGCGCGCTGGCGGGCGCCGCGGCGCAGGAGGCGGAGCTCTCGGCTCAGCGCGTCACGAAGTGGGACCGCGTCGCCGACGTGGTCATTGCCGGCGCGGGCGCCTCGGGGCTGTGCGCCGCGATCATGGCCCGGGACGAGGGTGCGTCGGTGCTCGTGATCGATCAGAACCACGACATCGGCGGGCACGCCATGGTGAGCGGCGGGCGGATCCCGCTCGGCGGCGGCACGCGCCTGCAGAAGAAGTTCGGCGTCGAGGATTCGGCCGACAAGGTCTATCTGGATCACACGAACGCTCGCAATCAGGAGCTCCGGTTCAGCGATCGCGATCTCGTGCGTGTGTGGGCCGACGAGAACGCGCCGACGTTCGATTTCCTGCTGGACAACGGCGTGAAGTTCGACGAGGTCATGCCGACCCTCGTCAACGAAGGCACGGTACCGCGCCTGTTCCGCACGGTGCCGTACTCCGACGATCTCAACGTCACGATCAACGGCAGTCCGGGATCGGGTCTGGTGCGGGCGCTCGAGAAGAGCGCGCGCGCCAAGGGCGTCGAGATTCTCCTCAGCCACCGCCTGACGCGCATCGTCCGCGAGAGCGCGGCGTCTGGGCGCGTGCAGGGCATCACCGCGGAATTCCAGGGCAAGCCGGTCGCCATCCAGGCGCGCAAGGGCTTCATCATCGCCACCGGCGGCTTCACGAGCAACGTGGCGTTCCGGCGGATGTTCGACCCGCGGCTCACCGAGGAGTACCAGGTGGCGGGGGAGCCGTGGAGCAGGCAGCCGGCCGAAGGGGAGATGCTCGCGATGGCGCTCGGCGCCGCGCTCTGGGGCACGTCGAACGTGGCAAGCGAGCACGGGCGCACGATCACCAAGACGCGCCACATCGGCGCCCGCTACGGATACGAGAATCTGAGATGGAACCCCGGCAGCCCGATGTTCAAGCAGGCGGGCGGCTCCGGCCTGACCGTGCGCACCTATCAGGATGTCGTCTGCGTGAACCAGTTCGGGCGGCGCTTCTGGAACGAGCTGGACGACACCTACGGGTACCTCAACGCGTGCGTCGGTCGCCAGGACGACAGCGAGACGCGCGGCAAGCTGAACGGCGGCGGTCCGATCTGGGCCGTCTTCGACGCCGACGGGGTCGCGCGCGAGAAGTGGGACCCGAAGCCTCCCAACGTCGATCCGAACGGCTGGTTCTTCACGGCGGGCACGGTGGCGGAGCTGGCGCGAAAGATTGCCAACCCGTATCAGTCCAAGCCGATGCCGCCGCGCGCCCTCGAAGAGACGGTCGCGAAGTACAACTCGTATGTCGATGCGGGGAAGGACCCGGAGTTCGGCAGGCCCGGCCTGATGTTCAAGATCCAGAAGCCGCCGTTCTATGCCGCGTGGGCCACGCCCATCCTCCACGATGCGCTGGCGGGCCTCCGGACCAGCGCGCGCAGCGAGGTGCTCGACATTCGCGGCCAGGTCATTCCCGGCCTGTACGCCTGCGGCGAGTCGGCGGGCGGTTTTGCGCTGCACGGTCTCCCTCGGGTCACCGTCTTCGGCCGCATTGCCGGGCGCGAGGCGGCCCGTGTCAGGACCTGAGCAGACGGCGCCGGATCTGCCGCACGACACCAGCCTTGCCGTCTGGGATCTCCCCTCACCCGCGATTGCCGGCCGGCGTGCGACTGTGAAGGCGGGGATCGCGTGCTCGAGCGGCTGCAATCTGTCGGGCGCGCGGATCGACGTTCACAACGAAACGGGACAACGGACCGGCAGCGGAGAGGCGGGTTCCGCACCGTGGCCGGGTACGACCTCGCTCTACTGGGTGGAGCTCGACGTTGCCGCGCCCGACATGCCGGGCGAGTGCGCGTGGACGCTTCGGGCGACCGCGTCCGGCCCTCACGCTCCAGCCACGTCGATGGTGCGCGTGGTCGTCGCCGCCGCGCCGCAGCATCGCGTGACGATCGCGGTGACGGAAAAAGGGAGCGGCGGTCCGGTGCCGGGCGTCGACGTGCGCGTGGGGATGTTCAGGGGCGCCACCGGCGAGGCGGGCATCGCGCAGATCGACGTGCCCGCCGGCCGCTTTGACGTCGTCGCCTGCAAGATCGGCTACGAGACCCTCTCGAGCACGATCGAGGTCGCGGGAGACATCGCCGTTCATCTGAAGGCTGCCCCGGCATCCGAGCCGGAGCAGCCCTACTGGATGTAGTCCTCGCGCTACTTGGCGAGCGGGTCGGGACGAAGCTGGAACCTGACCACCTTGCTCGTCGTGCCCGGGCCGGTCTCCATGTGGAACGGCGTTCGAGTGCTGACGGTCGTCCAGAGCCCCTTGCCCTTCCATCCCGCGTTCGGATCGTCGATCCGGCCGTCCATCCACTTGGTGTAGTACCCGGTGGGATACGGGACGCGCAGCACGACCCATTTCCCGTCCTTGAGCACGAGCAGCCCCTCGGAGGCGTTGCCCGTGTCGATCGGCACGTTCCTGCCCAGGCCCAGGGTGTCGAACTGGTCGACCCAGGTGAAATAGCTGGCCTCGACGCTACCCGAATCGGTCACACCCTTGAACTGGGGCAGCGGTTCCGGATAGAGCGTCCAGCCCTCGGGACAATGCTGTCCGGTTGCGGTGGGTCCGTTCAGCGGGCCCTGGCACTTGCGACGATCGAAGCTGGCCAGGTGTCCGCTGGCGAGTGCCAGCCACGCGACGCCGTTGCGGTCGATGTCGAACCCACGCGGCGAGAACCCCTGCACTGGTGCTTTCGCGTTGTTGAACGGCGGTTCGTACACTTCCGCCAGTGCGGTCGCCGGCGGATTTGCGCCGGGATTCAGCCGGACAACGGCGCCCGGCAGACCGAGGAGCGATCCCCACACCGTCCCGTCCGGCGCCGGAGACACGCCGTAGAAGGCGCCGCCGAGCCGCTTGTCCTTCCCGGGGTCGAGCGGCTGATCGGGCTCGACATAGGCGTCGCGCTTTCCGTTGCCGTTGGTATCCAGAATCAGCGCCGTCCAGCCCTGGGACTTCGCTTCGTCCCCCGTCTCCTCGAACATCTTCCGGTTCAGCCACCCGACGACCTGGCCGCCGCCGCTCGTCCAGAGCGTCTGGTTGGCATCCTCGGCGAACATCAGGTGGTGCGTGCTGAAGCAGGTGCCGATGTGGGTGAGTTTCTGCGTCTTCGGGTCGTACATGGCGAGGTGCCGCTCCGCGTTGGCAATCGGAAACAGCTTCGCTGACGGATGGCTCGATCCCTCCTTGCAGTAGTCCGGGTTGGCGGCAGGGCGGATCGCCGACGTGATCCAGACGCGGCCCTTCTCGTCCATCATCGGATTGTGCACGTTGTTCCTGCTGCTCCAGATCACTTCTTCGCCCCAGTACGGCGACGGTTGTGGCATGGCCGGCGTCGAGGCGGGCGGCGTCTTCGGATCGCGGACCGTCAGCTTCACCTGGCTGGTCGTATGGCGCGTCGGATCCAGCACGGGGAGATAGTCCGCGCTGAGCTCGAGCGAACCGTACATCAGTCCGTTGGCATTGACCCGCGGATTGCGCCTGTCGGTCGAGACGACGTCGTGGAGGTACGCCTTCGGATCCGCCCAGTCCCACTGGGTGATGACGACATTCCGCTCGACGCCCTGCGGCCGCTGGGGCGCCGGCGGCACTTCGCCTGCGGCAATTCGATCGGTCCAGTCGGCGAACATCGCCAGCGCACGAGGGCGGCCCATCTGGTTGAGACCGGTGCTCATCTGACCGCCCGCCTGTCCGGATTGCACGCGGCGGTCCCACGCCGCCACCGAGGAGGCGAACGCACCAAGCGCCTTGGGGATCTCGCGCGTCCCTTTCGTGCCGATCTGGTGGCAGGTCGTGCAGTTGCCCGACTTCATCCTTCTGATCCAGTCGGCCTGGCTCGTCACGACCGGCGAGATGCCGTTGCCCCCAGGCCCGGTGCCGGGAAACTCCTTCTTGTCCGGCACGCGGACGAGCGAATACCAGTAGCCGGCCGGATAGTACTGCGCGGCGGCGCGCGGATTGGGCGCCGCCACGGCGGTGAGGTTCAGTACTCTGCCCGGCGCCGCCTGCACCTTGGGCGAATCCACGAGCCCGTAGCCGCGGACCCAGACGCTGTAGTTCGCTTTCGGCAGGTCGGGCATCACGTACCGTCCCTGGTCGTCGGTCACCACCGTTCGGCTGAATTTCGTGGGAAGGTCACTCGTTTCCGCGATGACCCAGACCCCGGCCTCCGGTCCGCGCGGGCCCCTGACCACTCCGCCGATGTCATCGTTATCGATGCGCACGGCGTCGCCGGCGACCTGGAGGGCGCTCGTGTTCATTGGCGCCGCCGCCCACAGCACAGCGAGGCCGACGGCCACGATGCCCACAGTCAGCGTTCTGCTTGTCATAGTCTCTGCCTCCTCGCGGAATGATGGGTGGACGATACGTCCGCAAGGGGAATTGGTCAATCGGAAACGCCGTGGCGCCAGGCAGCGCCACGATCGCCGCCGCGGCCGATACTACCGTGTGCCTGGAAGCAGTCCTGACAGGTGAGGCTGAGCAGCTGTACTGGATGTCGCGACGTCGGAGAGCAGGACCGGGCGCGACCGGCGCACGACTTCGCTGCCGAGCTTCCGTGCGAATTGCCTGAAGTGGTG
This sequence comes from Acidobacteriota bacterium, assembly GCA_016213695.1. Lineage (GTDB taxonomy): Bacteria > Acidobacteriota > Vicinamibacteria > Vicinamibacterales > UBA2999 > DATCJA01. The sequence goes on from JACQZV010000175.1 coordinate 34,321, forward strand.
GCTCGACGCCGACTCGATTTCGCAGATCCGTCGAAGGCAGTCGTCCACCGAGCCCATCGCCGTGGATGCTGCGGCGTCGCCCTCCGGTTCACCCGCGGCGTCAACGCCGTCGAGCACGCGGTTGACGGGACTGTCGATGACGACGTCGAGCTCGAGCGCCTCGACGATTGCCGCGAGCGGCCGGCTGACGACCGACACCACCGGCCGCTCGAAGCCCCTGGCCACCAGCCACTCCTGCGATTGGCGCTGCGGCGTCGACCCCGCGGTGTCCATCCGTCTCGGGAGGAAGATGACCTCCCATTGCCGCTCGTTGGCGATGGCCGCCAGCCTCGCGACGGCACCCGGTTCGATCTCGTCGAGGCCCTGCCAGAAGTTGTCGGAGGCGCACACGACACGCACCAGCAGGCGACACTGTGCCGGCGTGAGGCGGCCGAGCGCACGCCCGGCCGATTCAGGCGCCGTGTCAGGGCCTGCCGAATCCACATCGAACAGTTTGCCGGCCAGATCGCTGAGCGCCCGGTCGGCATCTGCCAGTACGCCGTCGAGGCCGAAGGCTATTCGCACAACTCAGAAGGTCTACTGGTAATCGTACGGGTCCCGTGGACTCCGAGCCATGGCCCAAAGGTGGCTGGTGGGGGGCACCCTCCTGGGAGGGGCCGGTCTCTTGACTTCCCTGGACCCCTGCGTCTATACAAGGCGTGCGTGTTGGCGTGAAATTGTTCACAAGGAGACCGTTCATGAGCATGCGACGTCCACTGGGTGCGGTGCTGGCTGCCGCGGCCGGGCTGCTCGCCGGAAGTCCGGCGCTGGCGCACCACAGCGTGCCCGGCACCTTCCACACCGACAAGACCGTCGCCATCAAGGGAACCATCTCGCGGATCGACTGGATTAATCCGCACATCTACATTTACGTCGATGTGAAGGACAAGGCGGGCGTCGCGACCACGTGGAAGGTGGAGACGCTGCCGACCAATCACATGCGGCGCGCCGGAGTGTCGAAGGCGCTCATCATGGACGAGGCCAAGGGCGGAGAGGTGACCGTGTACATGTATCCCGCCATCAAGAACCCCGCGGCCGGCTTCCTCCTGCGGATCGTGTATCCGGAGGGCCATTTCTACCATCTGTACGGCGAAGAGAGCGAAATCGCCCGCGCGTCCAACTAGGCGCGCCTGAAGGGAGTGTTCATGATGAAGCGGCACCAATCAGGTCTCCTCGTGGCCGCGCTCTGCGCCGCGGTGGCGGTCGCCGCCGGTGCGCTGTACGCGGCGCCTCAGGCCGGAACGGCCGCTGCGACCGCGGCTGTCGCCAGGCCGACGCCCCGGACGGCCGACGGACATCCCGATCTGTCGGGCATGTGGTACCGGCGCGTGGCCGGACCCCTCACCCGGCGCGTCGGAAAGTCGATCGTCCTGGCGCCGCGCGGCGGGGAAGGCGCCGCGGCCCGCATTCCCACCTACAACCCCGGTACGCCGAAGTACAAGCCGCAGTTCCTGGCCACGGTGAAGGAATTGAAGGACGACCAGATCAATGCCGATCCGTCGTTTCACTGCGGCCCGCCGGGATTGCCCCGGATCGGCGCGCCGCAGCGCATCGTGCAGACGGCCCGCGAGGTCGTGATCCTGTACGACGACCTCAACGGCAACTACTTCCGCGTGATCCCGACCGACGGCCGGAAGCACCGCACCGGGGTCGAGCCGTCGTCGCTCGGCGACTCGGTCGGCCGCTGGGAGGGCGAGACGCTCGTCATCGAGGCGACGAACCTGCTCGACGACACCTGGCTCGGCGACAACGGCCTGCTGCACTCGGCCGATGTCAGGGTGACCGAGCGCCTCACGCGACAGGGCGACACGCTGAAGTGGGAGGCGACGGTCGAGGATCCGGAGTTCCTCGTGGAGCCGTGGAAGGTCACGCCGCGGACGCTGACGCTGATGGCGAATGCGGAGATCGATGAAGCCGCGTTCTGCGAGGATCGCGGGGTCGCCGATCGCGCCACGAAGGACTACCACGGCAACGTGCGGTAGCTCCTTCGGCGGGTCCGCCGCGCCCTGATTCCCCGCCGCCTCAGGGCCCGGTCGTGGTCGCGCGTCCCTTGAAGACCTCGTCGATCGCGGACTGCGCGCACTTTTCGCCGTCGCCGCTCGACACGCCCATGGCGCCGATCACCTGGCCGTCGAGCACGATCGGCAGCGCGCCGGGCTGCGGGAAGTCGTTCATGAACGTCGGCGCCAGGTTCTCGCCGCTTCGCACGACCCGGTTGGTCTCCGAGGTGGGCCGCCGCCAGCGCAGCGCCGACCGGGCTTTGAGCAGCGCCGTGTCGATCGCGTTGCCCGCCGCGCCCTCCATCGCGTGGGAGTCGATCTGGTTCCCACCCCAGTCGAGAACCGTCATCGCGACGATCGTCTTGTTGCGTTCGGCCCATGCCGTGCACGCGTCGACCAGCGCCCGCGCGCCGGCGCTCGAGATCAGCTTGATGTCCCGGGTCAGCTTGGTCTCGCTGCGGGCCTGGGCCGCGGCGGGGCCGCCGGCCGCGAGCAGCATCACCGGCAGGACGACGACGAGGCGGCGAAAGCGGACGCGCATCATGAGCACTCCTCTTCTCTAACGGGTTCCCGACATCCCCTTGAACGCGAGCTTCTGCAGGCCCATGGTCGTCTGCGCGATGTAGAGGTTGCCCTTCGAGTCGCTGGCGAGATGGTGACCGCCGCCAATCATCCCGGGCACCTTGATCGCCCCCACGATCTCGAGCGACTTGCGGTCGACGACCACGATATCCGGGCCGTTGCCGACGTACAGAAACTGCTGATCGGGATCGGCCGAGAAGGCGAGGTCGCGCGCGAACTGCGTGTCGGTCTTCACCAGCTGCTTCACCAACTTGCCCTCGCGGGAGAACGCCTGGACGCGGCGGTTCTCGCGGTCGGCGACGTAGACCGTGCCGTCCTTCGACACCCTGATGGCGTGCACGATGCTGAAATTCTGCGGACCGGGGCCGGGAGGAAAGCTCGACGGCGTGACCACCTCGCAGTGGTCGTCGTCTCTCGGCGTGTTGCCGAACGCGCCCCACATGCGCTTGAACGCGCCGGTGTCGGGATTGAACACGGCCACGCGATGGTTGCCGTAGCCGTCGGCGACGAACAGCTCGTTGGCCGGCGCGTAGAGCCAGACGTCGGCCGCGCGGTGCACGTTCTGCGTGTCGGTGTTCCCCTTGCTCTGGTTGCTGTGGCCGATCTGCAGGACGAACGTGCCCTCCGGGGTGAACTTCAGGATCTGGTCGTCGGCGACGTGCTTCAGGTAGGCGATGCCGTTGGTCGGGCAGTTGTTGCCGGTGATCCAGACGAAGCCTTTGGCATCGACGTGGATCCCGTGCTCGCGCTGCGGCCACTCGTAGCCGGCGCCGTCACCGCCCCAGCCGCGGATGAAAGCGCCGGCAGAGTCGAACACCAGCACCGCCGGCGCCCGCATGGCTGCCTCCTCCGGCTTAACGAGCGTGCGGGGCCGATGGAGGAGCCAGACGTTGTCGCGCGCGTCGATCGCGAAGCTGGAGGCGTCGCCGATCTTCCATTTGGGCGGCAGCTTCGGCCAGGCGCGGTCGACCTCGAACACGGGAAGCGCGCGTGCGCCGGATTGCGCGAAGGCGACGCTCCCGCGCAACGATGAAGACAGCCAGGCGCCGGCCAGCACCAGGCCAAGGACGACGGCAGTACGGGCGGATGCGCGCTTCACGGTGACCTCCTTACGAGTGGGCA
>JACQZV010000176.1 GCA_016213695.1 Acidobacteriota bacterium
CTGATGCACAGCGACTTCAGCGCAGGCGATGCCAGCGTCCCCCGGGCACCCTGCAGGACGCCCACGACATCCACACCGCGCGACAGGCGGAGATGATTCGGCGCCGGCAGCCGGTGCCGTCTGATCACGGCGTCGAGAGGACTCACGCAGACCGGCTGCACGTACATCCGATCGGAATGAATCGGCTTGACGCGCCAGTCGCGCGGCCCGAGACGATGGCGGTCCTGCCCTTCCCCGCCGATGTCGTACTTCAGTTCCTTCAGCCCCTCCTCGTGTGACAGCGCGAGCGGAAGCGGAATGACCGCATCCTGGCAGCCGTTGAGCCGCACGTTCTCGCACAGGCGCCCGAACACCGCATACCCCGGCTCGAACGCCACGACGACCGCGCCGCGATGGCGCGCCGCCAGCACGGTAGCAAGCCCGGCCCCGGCGCCGATGTCGTAGAGGACGTCGCCGATGGCGACCGACTGCTGCAGCCATTCGACGACGGGCGCGTCGAGCGCCGGAGCGTCCTCCGCGGTGAGGCGCGCCAGCTCCGGTGACTCGTGCATGTCGATGCGCAGCGTGCTGGAGGTCCGGCTGAAGCCGGGTGCCGCGTCCGATCCGATCCGGCTGGAGCCCGACACTGCGCCCGACGCTGCGTACGCCTGCTCGATCGCCTCCGCATAGATCGGCCCAACCGGCCGGTCGAGGCCGTGCGGGCGCAGGAACTCGCGGATGAACGCCTGGATCGGCGCGGGGTCGGCCGGCTCGCGCAGCGCCGCATCGAGCTGCGCCAGGTGATCGGCGAAGGTGCGCCCCACGGAGACGAACCCGCCCCGCTCCTTCAGCAGGTAATGAAAGTGCAGCGTCGTCTGCTGGCCATCGACTTCCGCGCCCTCCGCCAGGACCGTGAACACCGGCCGGCCGACAATCCCCGCCTCGAGCTCGGCCGTCGTGTTGAGCCCGACCACGGCCGCGCTGTGGAAGATTGACTCGAAGAGGCCGTGCGGCGTGGCGAGCGACGTCCGCAGCACCAGCGCCGCCGGATCGTCGAAGGGCCTCGCAATCCGCACCCTCAGCGCGTCGGGGTGGCCGATCTTCCGGTTCTCTGTCGGCTCGCTGCCGGGCAGCAAACCGATATCGGGGTGCGGGCGCACGATGATGTTGGCCGAGCGGAGCGGCTCCGCGGCGGCGCTCCGCACGCCGGCAATCCAGCGCCGCACGAACGGCAGCTCCTCCTTCGTGACAAACCGAGAGGAACAGAGGTACAGCAGCGTCGGCCGCGACGGATCCAGACCGAGTCCGGCGTGAAACACCTCACGCGAGAGCATCGGCTGCAGCGCGAAGAACTCGTCAAACCGCGGCGCCCCGACCACCGCGACCCGTTCGGCGGGATACCCGTGAATGGTCCGCGCCTCGTCGCGCTGCTGCGCGTTCCAGACGAACATCCGATCGGGCACGCGGTGCAGGCACCCTTTCGTGCTCAGGTTGTCCCAGCTGTACAGCAGCATGCCGGTCGGGATGCCCAGGCGCCCGGCGGTCGCGATCACGTCGGCCTGCGCGGAGCCGAAATGCACCAGGGGAGACACCAGCACGACGTCGGGCCGCGCGCTGGCGATGAACTCCTCGAGGATCGGATCGGGCGGGACGCTCCGCTCCGCCATCGCCAGCACGGTCTCCCATTCCTCCACCTGCGCCGGCGTCAGGCGCCGCAGGAAGGCCGAGACCGCGGCCGGCCGCACGGGGAGCGCCATCTTCTGCCGCAGCTTCTCCACCGTGCGCGCCTGCAGCTTCGCCGCCTCGCGCAATTCGGGACGCAGGTAATGGACACAGTCGCGCAGCGACCGCACCAGGGTGGCCGCCGACGCCCCTCCATCCAGCCGCGCGGGCGGGCACGGCACGTTCGTGAAGCGATCCGACTGGAGGACGGCCGCCACCCGTTCGTCGCGCTCGCCATCCCATTCCTGGATCGCCGTCGTGACGTGATGGCCGCGATCGAGCAGCGACCGGATGACGCCGAGGAATGCTTCGAGATTCTTGTTCTGCCTGAGGACGATGAGGATGCGCACGCCGGCACCCTCTACTGGGCCAGGATGTCGTCGATGGCGAGGTGCTGACCCGGGAACCCGGGAATGGCCAGCAACTCGCCAGACCAGACTTCGGGAATCCCCGCCAGCGCGTATCGTGGAACCCTGACACGCCGATCGTGGTCGGCGGTCGTGTCCGCAACTTCGATGAGGAGCAGACGGTCCACACACGCCGCGTGCCGGCTGCCGATCGGCGTCGTCTGCACGACCTCCCCGTCCAGCAGTTCGAGCCGGTCGCCTTCGCCGAACACGCCGGCCTCGGCCATCTGGTGGAACTCGTCCACGCTGAAGAGGCGCTTGAGCACCTGGGCTTCCATGAGTGTCCTTCGCGAATTATATCGCCGGGGCCGGCGGGTCCGCGCGACTTCGCAGAGCGGAACCATACCTCCTACGTACGCGGGGTCACGATGCCGAGTAGACGAGGACGTCGGTCTTGTAGGTCGAGCCGCCGTCCACGTAGGCGAGCCCGTCTCCGAGTTCGCTGATGGGCCGCTGCCGCGGCCCGGCGAGTTCACCGTTGAGATCGATGAAGTGGGTAAAGTGCTGCTGCAGCTTCGCGCAGAGATCGGGCACCGACGTGCCGGTTTTTCCGAGGAGCGTGGCCTGCACTTCGAGCTGCCAGGCCACCTGCCGCCGGGCCAGGAGCGCCGACGCACCCGCGAGCACGCGGGTTTCGTACCCCTGGACATCCACCTTGACGAAGGTCACCGCATCCAGATCGACGCGCAGGTCCGCGAGCCAGCCGTCCAGCGTCCGGCACGGCACCTCGACGACCTCCACCGTCTTCTCCGACGGCTCTGCTGCGGGAAGGATGCGATGGCCGCCCGACACCTTCGAGCGGTGCAGCAGGACACTCCCGTCGCGGTCGCCGATCGCCACCTGATCGGGCAGCAGCAGGCCGCTCAGACCGTTGTCGACGATGTTGCCGACCAGGCAGGCGTAGTTGAGCGGGTCGGGCTCGGCGCAGTACGCCGCCACGACGTCGCCGAGCACGACGCGAGGGATCGACATGCGGCCGGTGTTGGCCCCGAGGTCGATCATGATGCCGCCGATGGCCACTTCGCGGGTCTGCGTCAGCGCGCGATACGGAAAGTGCTGCTTGGCCACCCACGCCGCACTCGGGCCGGACGGCTGCGGAGACACGATCGGCATCCACCACTGCAGTCCCTGGACGGTCATGCTCCTGACGTGCTCGCCGAAGGCGGCCGGCCCGAGTGCGGACGCGGCCGCGTAGGCGGGAGAGATCGCCCGCAGCGCGGCCTCCCGCTCCGCCGGCGGCGGAATCCGCGCGCGCGCCGGCAGCGTGCGCGCGCGCAGCTCGAGGATGTCCCTCAGGACCTGCTTGCTGAGAATGTGGCGCTTGTTCTGGGCGTTCTTGAACTTGGTGTCCTCGAGGCGCTCCTCGAGGTAGCGCACGCGCGCGTCCGAGTCGTCCGCGCGCTGACGCTGGGCGGCCGCGAGCGCCTTCCAGCGCTTCACCGACGCGGCCGCCTCGCGCAGCTCGCCGGCGACCGCATCGGCCTTCGTCTTCCAGCGCTTCGTGTCGGCGCGCTCCTGCTGGAGGGCCGCCGAGCCGTCCTCGCTCCCGGGCGCAGACGCGCCGTCATCGCCCGAACGGTCGTGCGGTGCGGCTCGTCGCATCAGTCCTCCATCACGAGCGGATCGGGGGGGGCCGTGCGCGGGGCCTGCCCCACGGCCGTCGCGGGCCGCTCGAAGCCAAGATAGACATGGTCGACGCTGCCGTCGCGGCGGAAGGTGGTCTGCCATCCGAACGTCTGCATCATTTCGACGACGCCATCGAGGCCCTTCGGGTCAACCGTCATGAACACGGACTTCACCGAGGGGCGCGAGAGCGTGTCAGCGGCACCTGACAGCACGGGGCGCGTCGCCGTCGACCGGGAAAAATGGACATGATGCGGCGCGGGGAGATCGAATCGCTCGACCAGCTTGTCGAGGGCCGTCGCGCACACCGGCTGCACGTAGGTCCGTTCGGCGGCGCTCGGCCGCGGCCGCCACCGGTTCCGGAGCGTGTATCGATCCCGTCCCTGCTGCCGGAGGCGATACTTCATTTCACGCAGGCCGTCCGCCTCGGCGAGCGCAAACGGCAGCGGCACCACGATGCCGTCGCACGCGTTGAGCAGCAGATTCTCGCACAGCCGCGCGTACGATGAGTATCCCGCTTCAATCGCGACGACCAGTGCCGCCCGATGCCTGGCCGCGAACAGGGTATAGACGCCAATGCCGGCGCCAAGATCGTACAGCACGTCGCCGATGCCGACCGCCGACTGCAGCCAGTCCACGACCTCCTCGTACGCGAGGCGATTGATCGGCCTCTTGCCCCGGCGAATTTCGGGCGTCACGTGCAGGTGAATTCGCAGACCGCGCACGTCAAGCGCGACAACGTCGTCTGCGCCTTTCTTCGGCGCAGGCGCCTCCGGGGCCTCGGGGGCCTCCGTGTGGTCACCCGCGGTATCGGCCTCCGCGCCGGAGCCGGCTCCAACAGCCGCACCACCGGGTCGCGCATCGAACGCCCGCTCGATCGCCTCAGCCAGGAGCGGCGCCACCGGCGTGTCGATCCCGTGCGGTCGCAGGAATGTCTCGATGAACGCGCGAATCGCCGCCGGATCCGGCGGCGCCTTCAGCGCGTCGCCGAGATCCGACAGGTGGTGCTTGTAATTCCCCTCTGCCGAGACGAAGCCGCCGTGCTCCTTCAGCAGGTAATGGAAGTGGAGCGTGCCAGCCTGCCCGTCGGCCTCGCGCGGGTTGACGACGATCGTGAACACCGGCCGGCCGACGATGCCGGCTTCCAGTTCGGCGCTCGTATTCAGGCCCACAACCGCGCCGCTATGCCAGATCGACTCGAACAGACCGATGCTGCTGCGGTACGCCGTGCGGATAACGACCGCGCGGGGGTCGCCGAACGGCCGCGCCACCTGTGCGGTGAGCTCGGGCGCCGCCGGCCACCGCACGTGTTCGGTTGGTTCTTCGCGCGGCAGCAGTGGCACGTCCGGGTGCGGCCGCACGATGATGTTGCATCCCTGGAGGACCGGTGAACGCGAGCCGCGCACTTCGCGCACCCAGCCGCGGACAAACTCGAGCTCGCTCTCCGAGACGAACCGCGACGAGCAGACGTAGAGAACCGTGGGCCTGGCCGGATCGAGGCCAATCGGCGCGTGGAACTCCTCCCGTGTCATCGAGGGCTTCAGCGCGAAGAACCCGTCGAACCGCGGCGCGCCCACGACAACCACGCGTTCGGGAGGAAACCCGTGGAGCGTCTGCGCCTCGGTCCGCTGCTGTTCGTTCCAGACAAACATCAGATCGGGCGGACGATGCAGCGTGCCCTTGGTGCTCAGGTTGTCCCAGCTGAAGAGCAGCATCCAGACCGGCACGCCCACGTGGCGCGCGCTCGCCACCAGGTCGGCCTGGGCCGACCCGAAATGGACGAGCGGAGACACCAGCAGCACGTCAGGCGCGTGCGATCGGATGAATTCGTCATACAGGGAATCGGCCGGCAGCTTCTGCTCCGCAAGCTTCAACAGCGCCTCGAGTCGGGCCACCTGCGGCGGCGGCAGCTCGCGCAACGCCGCCGCCACGGCCTCGGGATCGCCCGGAATCTGAATCTCCTGCCGGAGCTTGAGCACCGTCCGGGTCTGCAGCTTGACGGCGCCCCGCAGGGCTGGCCTCAGGTAATGCAGGCAGTCTCGCAGACTCCGCAACAGCGCCGCGACGGCGGTCCACTGGTCGGTGCGAGCCGGCGGGCAGGCCACGATCGCGAATCGCTCGTGCCCGATATCGCGCGTCAGCTTTTCGTCACGCTGTTCGTCACGCTCCTGAACGGCCACAGTGACCTCGTGTCCGCGCTCGAGCAGGCACGCGATCGTCCGACGAAACGTGTCGATGTTCTTTTTCTGCTTGACGACGAGAAGAATCTTCATGAACGGCGTCGTTCCTTCACGGCCGCACGCGTCTCCCGATCCACGTCGCGCCGCCTGAGCGTCTCGCGCTTGTCGTGCGCCTGCTTGCCTTTGGCCAGCGCCAGCAGCACCTTCACGCGTCCGCGCGTGAAATACATTTCCAGCGGCACCAGGGTCAGCCCCTTTTCGACGGTGCGGCCGAGGAGCTTCCGGATCTCATGCTCGTGCAGGAGCAGCTTCCGCTGTCGCATCTCGTCATGGGCCGCGTAGCCGCGATGGCTGTAGGGGCTGATGTGGACGTTCATCATCCAGATTTCACCCTGCTCGACGCGCGCGTAGGAGTCACGCAGGTTGATGCGCCCCTCCCGGATGGCCTTGACCTCGGTTCCGAGGAGCGCCACGCCCGCTTCCCATGTCTCGAGAATGTGATAGTCGTGGCGGGCCTTGCGGTTGTCTGCAATCAGCCGCCGCCCCGGCTCGACCTTCTCGGGCATGTCGAGCCATCCTACTACCGCGCCGCGCACGCCGGCGCGCTGGAGGGATCGTACTACGTCTGACGCTCGGTCAGGCGGTACACTGGGCCGCCCATTGTCGATGCAGAGTTTCAGGCGCCTCTCGGTCCCGCTGGCGGCGCTCGTCCTCGCTCTCGCGACGGTCCTCTTCCGCCTGCCGACACTGGGGAGCCTGTCCAACGATCACTACCTGTACATGGCCTGGGCCCAGCAGGTGCTCAGCGGCGAGCTGCCGGGACGCGATTTCGTCGATCCGGGCATGCCGCTCGCCTACTCGCTCTCGGCGCTCGTCCAGTACGCCCGGCCGGGGCCGTTCAGCGAAGGAGTCTTCTCCATCCTCCTGCTGGCGCTGGCGGCCGGCGCCACCTGCCTCGTCGTCACGAGGCTGAGCCAGTCGCTCGCGGCCGGCGTCCTCGCGGCGCTCTTCCAGATCGCGCTGCAGCCCCGTCTCTACAGCTATCCGAAGGTGCTGGTGCCGGCGGTCGCGCTGTGGCTGCTGCAGCGGTATATCGCGGGGCCGTCGCGGGGACGCCTGGCGGCGATGGCCGCCTGGACGGTCGCCGGGGCGCTCCTGCGCTACGACCTCGGCCTCTACGCCGCCGCGGGGCTGGGCATCGGCATCGCCATCGCGCACTGGGGAGAGGCGCGCCGGATGGCGATGGCGGTCGGGTCCTACGTGCTGGCCCTCGGTCTGGTGCTCCTGCCGTACGTCGCCTTCGTGGAGTGGCGCGAAGGCGTGGCCGCTCACCTGCACGAAACCGTGGAGTACACGCGGAACGAAACGCACGCGCTCGACTTCCCGTGGCCCACGTTTCCGGCCCTCGAGGCCAACGCGTCGGCGGCGTGGAGCCCGGACGACTCGGCGGCCTTTCTCTTCTACGTCGCCTACGGCCTGGCCGTCACCCCCTGGCTCCTGCTCCTGGCGACCCGCCGGCGCCAGCGGCGCGACACGACCGCCGTGGTCGCGGCGGCCGGCGTGATGCTGGCCGCGTACCTCGTGGTCATCCTGCGATATCCCATCGAGACACGCATCCAGGATCTGGCCGGTGTCATGACGCTGACCGGGGCATGGACGGTCGTCGAGCTGCTCCGCCTCGCGCGCAGCGGAGCCGCGCGCGGCGGGCTCGCGCCGATCGGCGGCGCCGTCGCCACGGCCGTGCTTGCCGCCACGGTGACCCTGGGCGCCGGCGCGAGCGTCTGGGTGCTCGGCAAGGTCGGCGAACAGTTGGAAGAAACGCGCGTCCTCGATGGCTGGGGCAAGGTGCAGGAACGGATCGGCGTCATCCGGGACGCCGGGACGGTGTGGCCGTGGGACCGGTTCTGGCCCGCCGGCCCGCTGCCCGCGGCCGTCCGCTATCTCAACGCGTGCACGCAGCCGGGCGACCGCGTCCTCCTGACCTGGTCGGCGCCGGAGTACTACTACTTTTCGCGGCGGGCGTTCGCCGGCGGCCACGCCATCCCGCTCCCGCCGCGCGCCTTCACCGGGTCGGCCGACCAGAACCTGATGCTGCGGCGGCTGGCCAGGGCGAGCGTGCCGATTGTGCTCATCAACGAGACGCGGCAGGAGCAGTTCAAGACTGCCTACCCTCAAATCGCGGCCTACCTGCAGGCGCAGTACGTGCCGGGCGGTCAGTTCACGGTCCGCGACGGCTCCAACATCACCATCGCGCGGCGCAAGGGCCTGGCGCCGGCCCGATCGTTCGAAGACACCGGCTGGCCGTGCTTCACGCCGTGACCCGGCTCATCCCTGCGCGGGACGCTCCCGGCAGTTGCACTATCCTATGAGCAGCGGCGCCAGGGAGCAGCGTATCCGTTGCCGATCGTGACCCGTTTGACCCGTCGTTTCCAACGTCGTGCCCTCATCAGGCCCAATCTGCCGTACTACGTCTGGCGCTTCGTCGGCAACGGCGCGCGGACGTTCCGGGCGCTCACGACGTCCGCCTCGTTCAGCGACACCCCCGCGGTTGCGAGGGAACTCCTCGATCAGGGGATTGTGGTGGGGCCGAGCGACCGGTTCCTGAGCGACCAGGGGCGCGTGGCGCTGGCCAGTTCCGCACGCAAGATGCTCGACAGAAGCCGGGGCGAGGACATCCAGGCGATCCTCGCGGGCACGTCGTCGCCGGACGACCGGAAGAAGGACTTCCTCGTGAATCTCTTCCCGTCGCAGGGCGGGACTCACTCCAGCAGTCCGCTGCTGAAGCTGGCGCTCGACAGAAAGCTGCTTGAAATCGTCTCCCTGTATCTGGGCGTGTGGCCGTGCCTGCACTCGATTGCCGTGTGGCTCAATTACGCCACCGAGGACCCGCCCGAGGCGTCGCAGCTCTGGCACCGCGACCCGGAGGATCTGAAGGTCATCAAGGTCTTCATCTACCTCGCCGACGTTGACGAGCAGCACGGGCCGTTCACCTACATCCCGAAGACGCACCCCTTCGGCGCGCAGGCCGTGCGGGCGGACGCGTGCAGGACCAAGCGCGTCGACGACGCCCGCATGCACCGTTTCTTTCCGCCGACGCAATGGCGCGTGTGCACCGGACCGGCCAACACGATGATCCTGGCGGACACGGTGGGCTTCCACCGCGGAGGGAAGCCGACGTCGGGCACGCGCCTCCTCATCACCTTCACGTACACGTCGGCCACGCCGTTTGTCGCCCGGCCGCTCGGGGTGAAAGGGCATCCCGCCTGGCTCTCGTCGGCGATTCAGCGGTATGCGATCGCGCCGGCCGTGCGGTCGGACCACGCGCCGACTCACAAGTCATCGCCCGGCAGCCCATGACGGATGACGCGCCCGGGCTGTCGATCGCGCTGGCGCAGCTCGACCCGACGGTCGGCGACCTCGCCGGCAACGCCGCGCTCGTCCGCCGCGCGCGCGACGAGGCCGGCGCGAGGGGCGCGGATCTGGTGGTGTTCTCCGAGCTCGTCCTGGTCGGCTATCCCCCGGAAGATCTGGTGCTGCGTCCTTCGCTCGTCGACGCGGCCGCGACCACCCTCAGGGAGCTCGAGCTGGAAAGCGCCGCCAGTCCCACGGGCATCGTCGTCACGCTGCCCTGGCGCGCGGACGGCCGCCTGTTTAACGCCGCGGCGCTCGTGGCCGGCGGGCGCGCCAACCTGCGATTCAAGCACGAGCTGCCGAACTACGGCGTGTTCGACGAGCAGCGGCTGTTCGCGCCGGGGCCGCTGCCCGACCCGGTCACCTTCCACGGTGTCCGCCTGGGCCTTCCCATCTGCGAGGACATCTGGTTCCCGGCCAGCGCCGCGCACCTCGCCGCTGCGGGCGCCGAGATCCTGATCGTCCCCAACGGCTCGCCCTTCGACGTCGAGAAGTTCGATCGGCGCCTCGATCTCGTGCGTCAGCGTGTCGCGGAGACCGGCCTGCCGATTGCCTACCTCAACCAGGTGGGTGGTCAGGACGAGCTCGTCTTCGACGGCGGATCGTTTGTCATGAACCGCGGGGGCTCGCTCGCCCGCCTGCTGCCCTTCTGGTGCGAATCGGTGGCGGTCACCCGCTGGAGCCGCACCGCCGACGGCTACCGGTGCGACGACTCCGCGCACTGGCAGGAGGAGCCGCGCCTGGCGTCGGTGTACCACGCCATGGTGCTGGGGCTGCGCGACTACGTCCGCAAGAACGGGTTCCCCGGTGTGGTGCTCGGACTGTCGGGGGGCATCGACTCGGCGCTGACGGCGGCGGTGGCGGTGGACGCGCTCGGACCGGCCCGCGTGCGCGGCGTGCGGCTCCCCTCGCTCGTGACGAGCGAGGCCAGCATGGAGGACGCGGAGGCGACGGCACGGCACCTCGGCATCCGGCTCGACACGATTCCGATTCACGCGTCGGTCGCGGCCGTCGAGGCCACGCTCGCGCCCGCATTCGAACGGCGTCCGCGGGATGTCGCCGAGGAGAACGTGCAGGCGCGCCTCCGGGGCCTGCTGCTGATGGCGCTCTCCAACAAGTTCGGCGAGCTGCTCATCACCACGGGCAACAAGTCGGAGATGTCGGTCGGCTACACCACGCTGTACGGCGACATGTGCGGCGGCTACTCGGTGCTGAAAGACATCTACAAGACCGAGGTGTACCGCCTGGCGCGCTGGCGCAACGAGCACGTGCCGGACGGGAGCCTCGGGCCGGACGGCCGCGTGATTCCCGAGTCGTCTCTGACGAAGGCCCCGACGGCGGAACTGCGCCCGAACCAGACCGACCAGGACACGCTGCCGCCCTACGACGTCCTCGATGCGATCCTCCACGGTCTCGTGGAAGAGGAATCGAGCGTCGATGCGATCGTCGCCCGCGGCTTCGCGCACGAGACCGTCACGCGCATCCAGCGGCTTCTCTATGCCGCCGAATACAAACGTCGGCAGGCGCCGCCGGGCGTCAAGATCACCCGGCGCAGCTTCGGCCGCGATCGCCGGTATCCGATCACGAACGCCTTTCGCGGGGCATGACCTTCCGCGAGACTCACGCCGGCCGCGCGCGGCTCGCATGCTAAGATGCGGGCCGATCCCTGCAGTATGGACACGCCGCCGTACCTGTCGCTGGTGATCCCCGCCTTCAACGAATCCGGCCGGCTGCTCACGACGCTTCAGCGCTGCATCGCCCGGCTCGACGAGTGCGTGCCGAGCTGGGAGATCCTCGTCGTGGACGATGGGAGCCGGGACAGTACACGCGACATCGCCATGGAGGTCGCCGGGCGCGATGGCCGCGTGCGTCTGATCCCGGCGGCGCACGGAGGCAAGGGCGCCGCCGTCCGCCGCGGCATGCTGGCCGCGCGCGGCCGCTGGCGCTTCTTTGCCGATGCGGATCTGTCGATGGATCTTTCGCAGCTGCCGGACTTTCTCGCCGCCGGCGCGGACATCGCCATCGCCTCGCGCGAAGCGAAGGGCGCGCAGCGGATCGGCGAACCGCTGTCCCGCCACCTGCTCGGACGCCTGTTCAATCTGACCGTCCGGCTCGTGGCCCTCCCCGGCATCCGCGACACCCAGTGCGGCTACAAGCTGTTTTCCGATCGCGCCGTGCAGCAGCTGTTCGCGGCGGCACGCATCGACGGCTTCGCGTTCGACGTCGAAATCCTGTTTCTCGCGCGCCGCGCCGGCTTCCAGATCCGCGAAGTCCCGGTCACGTGGCACCACCGCCCCGGCAGCCGTGTGCGCCTCCGCGCCGGGCTGGCCGCGTTCCTCCAGGTCGTCCAGATCCGCTGGAACGACCTGCTGGGCCGCTACGACACCGCCTTCCGCGGCGCACACCGGCCGGCATGATCGGCCTGCAGGGAGCGGCGTGAGAGGCGCGCTGATGCCGCCGCGCGGCTGGACATGGGCAGCGCTCGGCCTCGCGGGCGCGCTGGCGCTCGGGCTGTCGTGGGTGATCGTGCACTCGCCGCTCACGCTCTACGACGGCCTCGCGCCGATTCTCAACGCCCGCCGCTCCCCGAGCGTGATCGAGACGTTCACGCGCACGCTGGATTCGGCCGGCTACTGGCGTCCGCTCCGCCTCGTGCAGATCAAGGTGCTCTTCGACCTGTTCCCGTCCGATCCGACGCCGGTGTTCAAGGCGGTGCACGTCGCGCTGGTCTTTGCCGCCACACTCCTGTTCGCGCTCTGGCTCCGGCCGCGTTCGGTCGTCGAGTTCACCGCCGCCGCGACGGCCCTGATGATCGTCGTCGGGCATCACTCGTTCCTCACGCTGATCAGTGAGGAATACCCGATCAACCACTTCCTCGAAATGATGGCGCTGACGATCGCCACGGCGCTCCTGGCGCGCGGCGCCCCGCGCTGGTGGAAGGATCTGCTCGTGCCGCTCCTGCTGGTGGCGGGCCTGCTGACGCTGGAAATGGGGATCCTGATCGCCGTGGCGGCCGTGGCGTGCTGGATGGTCGGGTGGCGGGGCGTCTCGGGCCGCGGCGTGGCGGCCTGCCTCGTCGTGGTGGCGCTCTACCTGTGGGTCCGGTTCGGCGTCCTGCACGTGCCCTCTCCGGGGCTCGACGAACGCGAGACGGGATGGTGGCTCGAGCGCCTCCAGCCGGAGGAGATCGTGGCGCGGTTCGGGTCGAATCCGCTGCCCTTCTACGCCTACAACCTCATGGCCGCGCTCCTCGACGTGCTGCTGTCACAGCCGCGCGCCGGCACGTGGTACATGGCGCGGGCGTGGCTCGACCACGACATCCGCCCCTGGATGGTGATCCACCTCGTCTCGAGCGCGCTCGTCTCGGGCGCGCTCCTGGTGTCTGCGGTGGCGGCGCTGAACCGCTGGCGACGCGCCGCCCTCGAGGAGCGCGATCGGTTCGTGCTCGTCGCGCTCGCGCTCGTCTCCGCGAACACCGCCCTGAGTTACGGCTATGTGAAGGACGAAGTGCTGAGCGTCGGCGCCGCCTTCTACGCCGCGGGGGCCTTCGCGGTGCTCGCGCACCTCGGAGCCCGCGTGCGCGAGCGATCCGGGGCGCACCTCGCCGCGGCCGTGCTGCTTGTGTGCGTCTCCTCGCTCTGGAGCGTGCGCGCGGCGGGAACGTTTTTCGGAGTCCGGTCCTCCGTCTACAAGACGGCGACCGACTGGGGCCGGTTCTCCCTTGAGCGCGACCTGCCGGAGGACTGGGAGCTCGACGCAACCCGTCGCCTGTTTCTGGAGCTGAGGCAGAAAAACGTCGGCGGGCAGGTGCCGTCGCCGGCATTCACCAACGAGCGGTATGTCCAGCGGTACGTCGAAATCCAGTAGCCGGGACCGTTACGCGCCGCCGGAGCGCCTGGTCTGGCTGCTCGCCTGCGCGGCGCCCGCGCTGGTCGGACTCTTTGCCCTGCTGCTTGGCATCGGCACGCCGGCCGTTGTCGAGTGGTTCTGGCCGGCGCCGGCCACGAACATCGCCGAGGCAGCGGCGGTGAAGGATTCGGCGCGCGTGCGGGATCTCGACTTTCATGGCGCATCGCTGAATGCGGTGCTGCCCGTGCGCCCCGCCCTGCTGGACCGCGCGCCAGCCGAGATGACCCCGCTCGAAGCCGCCGTGCGAAGCGGCGACGACGGCGTGGTCGGGGTTGTCCTGGAACTGGGCGCCCGCCCGTCTCTGGATGAGGTACGGCGCCTGCTGTGTCTCGCGACGGCAATTGATCTCCCGCGCACGGCGGCGCTGCTGCAGCGGATTTTTTCCCTCGACGCGCCGTCCTGCGGCGATCCCGCGCGTCAGTGACGACCGCAACCGCCCGTCCCGCGGCGCCGGCGGAAAAGACAGGATATGCTAGTGCGTCGGCCGTCCCGCAGTTCCATGTTCGTCAGGCTTGCCACTCAGAACCGCCTCGTCGGTTACCTGCGATCCGCTGTCGCACGGCAGTTCAAGGGCGTGCTGCAGCCCGTCCAGCAGGAGCTGGGCGCGCTCCGGAAGCAGGTGCGCGCGCTGTCAAATCACATGGAGCGCCTCGAGACGACGCTCGCCGGCATCTCGGAACAGGCGGCGCGCGCCGATCGCGCCGCGGCGCAGGTCAAGTTCACGATCCGGCTCAACGACAAGCACCGTGATACGGTGGCGCAGCTCGCGTCCGTGCTCGACGAGCGGCGGGTCATCGAGCACGTGCAGCGCGCGATTGCCGCCTCCCCCCTCGAGACCGATCCGTACCCGCACATCGTCGTGCAGGATCTGCTCCCCCATGAGTTCTACAAGGTCCTGCGCGACGCGATTCCTCCGCAGCCGTTCTTCGCCGACCGGGATCCGATCAAACAGAACCTCAAGGCGCAGATGGATTTCGGCCCGACGCTCTCGGTGCGCGTCCTCGGCTTTCTCGAGGATGTGATCGCCCGCCAGGCCATCCGCCCGGCCGTGGTGGAACGGTTCCACGAACCGCTGCAGCAGCTGTACGACACGATCTTCGGCCCTGAGTTCCGCGACCGCGCGAACCAGCTGCCGCAGTCGGCCTCGGACGGGCGCCTGATGCTGCGCCGGCCCGGATACTATCTCGCGCCGCACCGCGACCCGAAACGATCGATGCTGACGTGCCTGCTGTACCTGGCCGGCCCGAGGGATGACGAGGCCTATGGCACGCAGATCTTCCGTGTCGCGGACGATCACGAGGCGGCCTTTACGCATACGTACTATCCGGAGGAGCACGGCAGCCGCTGCGAGCTGGTGAAGATGGTCCCGTACCGGCCGAACACGATGCTCGTCTTCCTCAACTCTTCAGGCGCGCACGGCGCCACCATCCCCGTGGATGCGCCCGCCGGGCTCGAACGGTTTACCTACCAGTTCTACGTCGGCCCCGGACCCGATGCGTTGAACGCATTGATCGAAGACCTGGCACCGGAACGGCGCGCGATGTGGCAGTCGCGAAAGGCATCGGCGCAGACGTCGATGTGAGGCGTGTCCGCATCCCGCAGGCTCTGGACGATCGTCGGCGGTGCCTTGCTGGCGGCGGCGCTCGCCGTCGTCGCCGCCAGACCGCTTTTCTTTCAGGATCCAGCCCCACAGATCCACGTTCGCTGGCGGACGCCGCTCGATGCGGCGGCGCGCGACGCGCTCGAGCGGCGGTTCCACCTGGTCCCGGCCGAAGAGGTCGGACCCGACATCTGGCGCTACGAACTGACGGACCCGTCCCGCGACTCTGTCGAGGCGCTCGTCAGACACCCTGCCGTCGCCGACACGCACTACATCGATCGGGACACGTTCGAGATCCGGGAGGACGCCCCACGGGCCCGGCGCCGTCCAACCCCGCTCGGTGAGTACTGGCCGGAGGCCGCCGGCGCCCTGGTCGATACCGGCCCCATTGTCCTGTTGCTGCTGGCGGCCGTCGCCGCCCGCTTTGCCGTGCGACCCCATGAAGCGCCGGCGATCGCCGCGTTTGCCGTCCGGGTGTTCACGCGCGCGATTCCCCTGATCTCTCCGCGCACGCTGGCCCTGTTCCGGCTGGTCTTCGGCCTTGCACTGGCCTGGTACGCGTTCGCGCTGCGTCTCGATTACATCCCGCTGCCTGTTGCCCGCACCAACGTGCCGCTCGCCCACTTCGCCCTGATGGCGTGGCTGGGCCAGCATCCGTCCGTCGTCCACGCCGGGCTGTGGACGGCGATCGTCTCCTCGGTACTCTTCGCCGCAGGGGTGCTGCCGAAAGTGCTGTACGTGGTCTCGGTGGCCGGCATCACGCAGTGGCTGCTGACGGCAACTCTGTGGCACAGCAGCCATCCATACGGCGTGCTGCTGCTGCCACTGGTGTGTCTCATCGCCGTACCGTGGGGAGACGCACCTCCGATTGCCCGCTTCCTCGGGCGGCATCCGCCGCCAGCCGGCACGCCAGCCAGACGCTACGGCTATGCCCCGTGGCTGCTGAGCCTGGCGCTGGGCCTGGCGTGGGCCGGGGCCGCGTGGGCCAAGGTGGGCGGCGGTCCCGCCTGGGTGCTGAACGGCTCGATTCGCTACCACTTCGTCACCGACATCGAGTACGCGCCGGTCCCCTGGGGACTGACCATCGCCGCGATGCCGAACGTGGCGGTCGCGCTGTCGGCAGGGGCCGTGCTCGTCGAGGGACTGCTGGTCCTCGCGGCGGTGCTGGTGACCGCCCCGCTGCTGCGCCTCCTGGCCGGAGCGGCCGCCTTGAGCGTCCTTGCCGGGTTCTATCTGTTCATGGGCCTCTTCTGGCCGGCGTGGTGGATATTGCTTCTTGGTTTTCTCCCGTGGCAGTGGTGCGACCGCGGCGGGCACGACGGCGCGGCGGCGGTGGCGGCGGCGCGCGTGACGCGCGGACAGATCTGGTGCGCCGCCGGACTGGCCCTTCAGCAGCTCATCGTGTCAGCCGTGTTCATCGACCTCGAACCCGTGGCGTCCCGGTACGACATGTATTCGCGGACCTATCCGTC
>JACQZV010000174.1 GCA_016213695.1 Acidobacteriota bacterium
CCCTCGTTCACGACGAAGTCGCGAACCTTCTGCACGAGGGCGTCGGTGCCCTCCGTGCCGAGTTCGGCGCTGAAGATCATCAGCGTCTCGTACTTTCTCCACTTCTCTGCCATGCTCGTCTCCTCTTGGGTGATCCAGCCCCCGGTCCTCGCCGGGACCGGGCCGTTCGCCGAGGCGAGCACGACAAGCGGCATCGCGCACGCCAGGGCCGCGGTGACGACACTCAGGATTCTGGACACGCAGGGCGGTCCTTCCGGACCCGCCGATTATAGGAGGAGGAGGAGCCATGATCCGCTTCCGCTGGTCAATCGTCGCGGCGAGCGCGGCGCTCGCCTGCCTCCCGCTCACCGCGTACCTGCACGCGCAGGGTGGTCCCAAAGTCGACGTGCAGTTCACCGACTGGAACACGGCGACGCCCAACGCCTACCCGCACGATCCCGCCTTCGGGGTCGACGGCACCTCGCTCTGGTACACCGGCATGGCGGCGCAGGCGCTGGGGCGCGTCGACATGAATACGGGTCAGGCGCGGGAATTCAAGCTGCCTGGATACCACGGTCCGCACGGGCTCGTCTCCGATCGCGACGGCAACATCTGGTACACGGGCAACGCCGCCGGCCTCATCGGCAAGCTCGATCCGAAGACCGGCCAGGTCACCGAGTACAAGATGCCGGATCCGGCCGCGCGCGATCCGCACACGCCGATCTTCGACCGGAGCGGCATCCTCTGGTTCACGGTCCAGGGCGGCAATTTCGTCGGCCGGCTCGACCCGAAAACCGGTGCGGTGACGCTCAAACAGCCGACGCCGCGCTCGGCCCCGTATGGCATCGTGATCCTGTCGACCGGCACGCCGGTGTTCGACCTGTTCGGCAGGAACAAGATCGGCACGATCGATCCGAAGACGCTGGAGATCACGGAGTACACGCTGCCGGAAGGCGCGCGTCCCCGCCGCATCGCCGTCGATGCCGCTGACATCGTCTGGTACACGGACTTCGCGCGCGGCTACCTCGGCCGTCTCGACCTGAAGACGAAGCAGGTGCAGGAGTTCCCCTCGCCGGCCGGTCCGGGGTCGCAGCCCTACGGCATCAGCGTGACACCGGATGGCGCCGTCTGGTACAGCGAATCGGGCGTCGAGCCGAACACGCTCGTGCGGTTCGACCCGGCGACCAAGACGTTTCAGAAGTGGAACATCCCGAACGGCGGCGGGGTCGTGCGGAACATGGTGACGGCGCCGAACGGCGACCTCCTGCTGGCGTACAGCGGCATCAACAAGGTGGGGCGGGTGCGGATTCGGAAAACGACATGATTGACGTAAGATCGCGGCTCCGGATGTCAGTACCGCGCCTCCTGCTCTGTTCGCTGTGCGGGGTCTTTGCGGCAGCCATTCTGGCCGCGGCCGCCGAGCCCCGCTCCGTCTGGGACGGGGTGTACGTGGCCGAACAGGCGAGCCGCGGTGAGAAGCTGGCCGCCCAGCGGTGCGTGGCCTGCCACGGCGACCGGCTGACGGGCGGCGAGCTCGCGCCGGCGCTGACCGGCGACGTCTTCAGCGCGAACTGGGACGGCGTGAAGCTGTCGGATCTCGCCGACCGGATCCGCACGACGATGCCGCAGGACCGGCCCGGCACGCTGTCGCGCGCGCAGAGCGCCGACATCATTGCTTACATCCTGAGCCTCGCGAAGATGCCCGCCGGCGACGCCCCGCTGGCCGGCGACGCCGGCGTCCTCGGCGAGATCACATTCGAGAGCATCAAACCACAGCGGTAGGAGGAGTGATGACGAAGAGTTCTGTCGGCCCGGTGCTGGCACTGGCGGTGGCCGCCGTCGCGTCGATCGCCACGTTCGCGCAGCAGCGGGGCCCCGTGCGGCCGGGCGCGCAGAATGGGGAGTGGCGCACCTACGGCGGCGATCTCCGCAGCACGCGCTACGCCCCGCTCGATCAGATCAACAAGGACAACTTCTCCAAGCTCGAAGTCGCGTGGCGCTTCAAGACCGACGCGCTCGGCCCGCGGCCGGAGTTCAACCTCCAGTCCACGCCGCTGATGGTGGGCGGCCGGTTGTATTCGACGGCCGGCACGCGCCGCGCGGTCGTGGCGCTCGACGCCGCCACCGGGGAAATGCTGTGGATGCACAGCCAGAATGAAGGCAAGCGCGGTGAATCGGCGCCGCGGCAGCTCTCGGGACGAGGACTGGCCTACTGGAGCGACGGCCGCGAGGAACGGATCGTCTACGTCACGCCCGGCTACCAGATGGTCGCGCTCGACGCCAAGACCGGACGTCCGGTCCCGGGCTTCGGCAGAGACGGCGTCGTCGATCTGAAGCTGAACGACGACCAGGAGATGGATCCGGTGACGGGCGAGATCGGCCTGCACGCGACCCCCGTCATTGCCGGCGACGTCGTGATTGTCGGCGCCGCGCACCTGCCGGGCAGCATCCCGCGGCGCAAGGACAACGACAACGGGTACGTCCGCGGCTTCGACGTGCGCACGGGCAAGCGCCTCTGGATCTTCCACACGATTCCCAGGCCCGGTGAGGCCGGCTACGAGACGTGGGAGAACCATTCCGCCGAGACGAGCGGCAACGCCGGCGTCTGGGCGCAGATGAGCGTGGACGAGGAACTCGGCCTCGCGTATCTGCCGGTCGAGCTCCCGACCGGCGATTATTACGGCGGCCATCGTCCCGGCAACGGCCTGTACGGCGAGAGCATCATCGCCGTCGAGCTGAAGACGGGGAAGAAGCGCTGGCACTACCAGCTCGTGCATCACGGGATCTGGGACTTCGACATTCCCTGCGCGCCGGTCCTGGTCGACATCACGGTCAACGGCCGGATGATCAAGGCGCTGGCGCAGCCGACCAAGCAGGGGTGGGTGTACGTGCTCGATCGCGCTACCGGCCAGCCGGTGTGGCCGATCGAGGAACGGGCCGTCGAGCAGTCGACGATCCCGATGGAGAAGACGAGCCCGACGCAGCCGTTTGTCAGCAAGCCGCCGGCCTTCGACCGGCAGGGCGTCGCGATCGACGATCTGATCGACTTCACCCAGGAGCTGCGCGCGGAGGCGGTCAAGCTCGTGTCGCGCTACAAGATCGGTCCGCTCTTTACCCCGCCCGTGGTCAGCACGTGGCCGGGGCCGCTGGCGACGCTGATGCTGCCGTCGACGACGGGCGGCATCAACTGGTTTGGCGGTTCGCTCGATCCGGAGACGAACTTCCTGTACGTCTATTCGATCACCCAGATCGCGCAGCTCGGCCTCGTGCCGTCCGACGGGAAGCGCTCCGACATGGCATACGTGCGCGGGACGGCGCCGAACCCGGCCGAGCCGCCGCGCCCGGCGGCGCCGGCGGGCGCCGCGGGAGACGAGGCGGGGCCGCCTGCGCTCACGGTGCAGGGATTGCCGATCGTGAAGCCGCCGTACGGCCGCATTACGGCGTTCGACCTCAACAAGGGGGATCTCGTCTGGCAGATCGCGCACGGCGAGACGCCGGACAACATCCGCAACCATCCCGCGCTCAAGGGGCTGAAGATCCCGAGGACGGGGCGTATCGGACGCATCGGCGTGCTGGCGACCAAGTCGCTGCTCATTGCCGGTGAAGGCGGGTTCTTCACTACGCCGAACGGGCAGCGCGGCGCGATGCTGCGCGCCTACGACAAGGCCACGGGCCAGGAGGTCGGCGCCGTCTACATGCCCGCGCCGCAGACCGGCTCGCCGATGACCTACATGCTGAACGGGCGCCAGTACCTCGTCGTCTCGATCAGCGGCGGCAACTACAGCGGGGAGCTGGTGGCCTTCCGCCTGCCGCAGGACGTGACGACGACGGCATCGCTGCGGTAGGTCGTCATGCACGTGCGCGCTGCGGCGATCGTCGCGCTTGCCTGGCTTCTGGCGGCGCCGGCGCTCGTGCGCGCGCACGACATTCCCAACGACGTCGTCGTGCAGGCGTTCCTCAAGCCCGACGGCCAGCGGCTGCGGCTGCTCGTGCGGGTGCCGCTCGTGGCGATGCGCGACATGGACGTGCCGCAGCGCGAAAAGGGGAATCTCGACCTCGCCCGCGTGGACGACACCCTGCGCACCGCGGCGACGGTCTGGATTGCGCGCGAGGTGGCGCTCTACGAGGACGACGCCCGCCTCGGCAGCCCCGCGCTCGTCGGCGTCCGCGCCTCGCTGCCCTCGGACCCGTCCTTCCGGGAGTACGAGACGGCGCTCGCCCATATCCAGGGTCCGCCGCTGCCGGCCGACACCGAGCTCTACTGGGAGCAGGGGCTGCTCGACGTCTGGCTCGAGTACGCGATTGCGTCGGACCAGTCGCGCTTCGCCATCAATCCCGGCCTGCGCCAGCTGGGGCAGCGCGTGACCATCGCCCTGCGGCTGCTGATGCCGGACGGCCGCGTGCGGGCGTTCGAGCTGCACGATGACCCGGGCATCGTGCAACTCGACCCCCGGTGGCACCAGGCCGCGGCGCGGTTCGTACGCTCCGGGTTCACCCACATCCTGAGCGGGATCGACCACCTGCTGTTCCTGGTCTGCCTGGTCATTCCGCTGCGCCGGGTGCGGACGCTGGTGGCGGTGGTGACCTCGTTCACCGTGGCGCATTCGGTGACGCTCTTCGCCTCGGCCTACGACATGGCGCCGGGCGGGCTCTGGTTCCCGCCCCTGGTGGAGACGCTCATTGCGACCTCGATCGTCTACATGGCGCTCGAAAACATCGTCGGCGCCCGACTGGGGCGCCGCTGGATCATCACGTTTGCGTTCGGGCTGGTGCACGGGTTCGGCTTTTCATTCGCCCTGCGCGATTCGCTGCAATTTGCCGGGGCGCACCTGCTCACGTCTCTGTTATCCTTCAACGTCGGCGTGGAGCTCGGCCAGCTGCTGGTGCTGGCGGTGGTCGTCCCGGCGCTCAACGTGGCGTTCCGGTTTGTGGTCGCCGAGCGGATGGGGACGATTATTCTCTCGGCGCTCGTGGCGCACACGGCGTGGCACTGGCTGACGGAGCGCGGCGCGCAGCTGCTGCAGTTTCCCGTGCCGGCCGTTGACGCCGTGCTGCTGCTGACGGTCGTGCGGTGGGCGATGGGCCTGGTGGCGCTCGCGGCGGCCATCTGGGTGGGGCGCGTACTGATGGGACGACGTTCGGGTCCGGCGAAAGCCGGACCTTACGCGGGTCCGGCTGAAGCCGGACGCTACGTACAAGAAGAGGAGGCGTTATGAGGCGGCGCACCCTGCTCGTCGGCGCGATCTTCGTGGCGGTCTTTGGCGTGCTGGCGGTCACCAGCCTGGTGCTCGAGCAGACGGTGGCCGCGCAGAACGGCGGCGGCACCGTTCGCGCGCCCCGCTTCGAGGTTGATCCGCTGTGGCCGAAGCCGCTGCCGAACCACTGGATCCTCGGGTCGGCCATCGGCGTCTGGGTGGACGAGCGCGACCACGTGTGGATCATCCACCGCAGCTCGGCCACGCTCGACAACAACGAGAAAGGCGTGGAGCTCAAGACCGCCGAGTGCTGCGCGGGCGCGCCGCCCGTGCTGGAGTTCGATCCGGCCGGCAACCTCGTGCAGTCGTGGGGCGGGCCGGGCCAGGGCTACGAATGGCCGCAGTCGAACCACGGCATCTTCCTCGACCACAAGGGGAACGTCTGGATCGGCGGCAACGGCGCCGGCGACTCCCACATCCTCAAGTTCACGCGCACCGGCAAGTTCATCGCGCAGTACGGCAAGGCGGGCGTGCACAAGGGACCGACCAACGCCGAGGGGCTGTCGACCTATGCGGGCGACAGCAACGACCAGCAGAACTTCGGCCGCGTCGCCAAGATCTTCGTCGACCCGCGCGACAACGAGGCGTACATCGCCGACGGGTACATGAACAAGCGCGTCGCCGTGCTGGACGGCGACACCGGCAGGATGAAGCGGTACTGGGGCGCGTTCGGCAATAAGCCCGATGACCGGAACGCCGGCCCCTACAATCCGGACGGCCCGTCGCCGCAGCAGTTCCGTAATCCGGTGCACTGCGCGGATGTGTCCAACGACGGGTTCGTCTACGTGTGCGACCGCGCCAACGACCGCCTCCAGGTGTTCCGCAAGGACGGCACGTTCGTGAAGGAAGGCTTCATCGCGAAGCGGACGCTCGCCTCCGGCTCGGTCTGGGACATCGCGTTCTCGCGCGATCCGGAGCAGCGGTACCTGTTTGTGGCCGACGGCATGAACTCGAAGGTGCACGTCGTGCTGCGGGACACGCTCGAAGAAGTGGCCAGCTTCGGCGACGGCGGGCGGCAGCCGGGGCAGTTCTACGGCGTGCACAGCATTGCGATCGACTCGAAAGGCAACCTGTACACGACCGAAACGTGGGAAGGGAAGCGTCTGCAGAAGTTCGTCTATCGCGGGATCGGCACGGTGCCGCGACAGTCCCAGGGCGTCGTGTGGCCCAGGACCTGAACATGTGTTGGTCCGGCTGAAGCCGGACGCTACGGTACAACACCGCTCGTAGTGTCCGGCTTCAGCCGGACGGGAGAGGCCGTATGAAAAGACGTAATCTGGTGATTGGGACGGTCTTCGTGACAGTGTTCGCGGTACTGGCGGTCGCCGGGCTCGTGCTGCAGCAGCGGGTCGCGGCCGCGCAGAACGGCGGCGGCATGGTGCGGGCGCCGCGCTTCGAGGTCGACCCGTTCTGGCCGAAGCCCCTGCCGAACCACTGGCTGCTCGGTTCGACCATCGGCGTCTGGGTGGACGAGCGCGATCACATCTGGATCATCCACCGCAGCTCGGCGACGCTGAACAACAACGAGAAGGGCGCCGAGCTGAACCCGCCGACCGGCGAATGCTGCAAGGGCGCCCCGCCGGTGATCGAGTTCGACGCCGACGGTACCTTCCTCCAGGGATGGGGCGGCCCCGGACAGGGTTATGAGTGGCCGCAGTCGAACCACGGCATCTTCGTCGACCACAAGGGGAACGTCTGGATTGGCGGCAACGGCGCCGGCGACTCGCACATCCTCAAGTTCACCCGCACCGGCAAGTTCATCGCGCAGTACGGCAAGGCGGGCGTGCACAAGGGGCCTGTCGATGCCGAGGGGCTGTCTGCCTACGCCGGTGACAGCAACGACCAGCAGAACTTCGCCCGTGTCGCCAAGATCTTCGTTGACCCGCGCGACAACGAGGCGTACATCGCCGACGGCTACCTGAACAAGCGCGTCGCCGTGCTCGATGGCGACACCGGCAAGATGAAGCGGTACTGGGGCGCGTACGGGAACAAGCCGGACGACAGGAACCTCGGGCCCTACAATCCGGACGCGCCGCCGGCGCAGCAGTTCCGTAATCCGGTGCACTGCGCGGATGTGTCCAACGACGGGTTCGTCTACGTGTGCGATCGCGTCAACGACCGCATGCAGGTCTTCACGAAGGACGGGAAGTTCGTCAAGGAACAGTGGTACGCGCGGCGCAGCCTGGCCGACGGATCGGTCTGGGACATCGCCTTCTCGAAGGACGCCAAGCAGCAGTACATCTTCATGGCCGACGGCCGCAACCAGCGCGTCCGGGTGATCCAGCGCGACACGCTCGAAGAGCTGACGGCGTTTGGTGACGGCGGGCGCTATCCGGGGCAGTTCTTCGGCGTGCACAGCATCGCGATTGACTCGAAGGGGAATCTGTACACGACCGAAACCTACGAGGGCAAGCGCATCCAGAAGTTCGTGAACAAGGGCGTCGGGATGGTGCCGCGGTCGCAGGGCGTCGCCTGGCCGCGCTCGACGAACTGACTTAGAAGAATCGTTCCGGAACCACGATCGTGTCGCCGGGCTGCACGGTATCCGTCAGCTCGGCGTTCACGTTCACCTTCTCTCCCTCCACGATCCGGATAATCTCGATGCGTCCGGTCGCGCCGCGGTCGGTGAGGCCGCCGGCCATCGAGAGCGCCTGCAGCACGGTCATGTCCCTGACGCGGAGCGGATACGCGCCCGGGGTTCTGACCTGGCCGAAGACGTACACGTCCTCCGCACGGGGGACGAGGATGGTATCGCCGTCCTTGAGGGCCACGTTCAGCGACACGTTGCCGCTCTGCAGGTCGTCGAGGTTCACGCGGACGACACGCGGCCGGCCCGCCCGGCGGTCCGAAGGATCGGTCGACGCCGACATGATCACCACGTCGCAGCCGGCGGTCGGAAGGGTTGAATCGGCCAGGGCGAGCGCCTCGACCAGCCGCATCGTGGTCGACAGCGGATACACGCCGGGATTGCGGACTTCACCGAGAACGAAGATCTTCTGGCTGCGGTACTGATCGATGCTCACCGTAATCTGCGGGTTCCTGTAGAAACCGCGCGCCACCAGATCGTGCTTCAGCGACGCTTCGACGGCGCGAAGCGTGAGGCCTCCCGCGGTGACGCGTCCGAGCATGGGAAACGTGAAGGTGCCGTCGGTCTCGACCGTGAACTGGCCGGAGAGGTCAGCGTCGTCGTACGAGGTGATGTGCAGGACGTCTCTGGCCCCGACGACGTAATCGGCGGCCGCACCGGGGACCGCAGGCGCCTGCGCCGCAAGCAGGGCCGGTGCGAGCAGTACGGCGCCGAGGACCGAGGCGATCAGTGCGTCCAGCCGTGGCTTCATATCCCGATCGTCGACGGTTCCGCCCGGTTACTCCATACAGCCGATCCCCGATTTTTGAACCGGCTACGGTGTATGGTCTAACACCATGCTCGACAATAGGTTACGGTCGACTTGCCGACGTCACGGGGCCCCTGGTGCGCAGCAGTCCGGACCGCAGCAGCCCCTGGCGGAGGGCTTCCGCGCCCGAACGAAGGCGCTGGTGACGCGCCCCTCGACCAGCGGCGCGAGGGCGTCGGCGTCGAGGCCGGACTGCGCCAGAAACGCCCGGGCGTCGTCCAGTTCGTACACCCGCGTGGTTTCGATCTCGACCTCCGAGAATCCGGCGGCGTCGAGCTTCCGGCGATATTCCTCTTCGGTGAGCGCGCCCGCGACGCACCCCACCCACAGCTCCATCGACCGGCGCACCTCGGGGGGAATCTGGCCGCGGACGACGACGTCGGACACGGCGAGCCGGCCGTGTGGCTTGAGGACGCGGAAGGCCTCGCGCAGCACGCGATCCTTGTCGGAGGACAGGTTGATCACGCAGTTCGAGATGATGACGTCGACTGCGTTGTCGGGCAGCGGCACCTGCTCGATGTGGCCTTTCAGGAACTCGACGTTGGTGACCCCCGCTTTCCGCGTGTTCTCTTCCGCCAGCGCGAGCATCTCGTCGGTCATATCGAGGCCGTACGCCTTGCCGGCCGGGCCGACGCGCCTGGCGCTGAGAATCACGTCGATCCCGCCGCCGCTGCCCAGATCGAGCACGGTGTCACCGGGATGCAGCGTCGCCAGCGCGGTGGGATTGCCGCAGCCGAGCGAGGCCCGCAGTGCCGTGTCCGGCACGGCGGCCGCCTGATCCGCGTCGTACAGGTTCGACGTAATCGGGTCGCAGCAGGCGGTTGCGCGGCGCGCCGCCGCCGCATACTTGTCCCGGATGTACGTAGTGTCCGGCTTCAGCCGGACCGGGGCGGTATCAGTGCTCTTCGTCATGATGGTCCTCGGAGTTGATGATGCGTGCGGGGTCGATGGCGCAGCAGCGCGTGCAGCATTCCGCGAACAGAAACCGCAGAAGATCCTCCAGCGTCTCAGCGTTCGCCGTATATCGGAGGAACGTGCCTTTCCGCTGGACATGCACGATGCCCTCGCGGCGCAGTCGCTCGAGGTGGTGTGAGAGCGTCGACGGGGCGATGTCGAGCTCTCCTCCGATATCGCCGGCGATCAGGCCGGCCGGATGGGCGCTGAGCAGGAGCCGGACGATCCGCAGCCGTGGTTCGGTGCCCATGGCGGCCAGCATGTCGGCGTAGCGGGCGACCGGGTCGTGGGCGGCAGGTGCCACGGATGATTTATACCATATTTCCACAAATATCAAAATATAGTCAGGCCCTGGGTCTCTGACAAAGAATTCAGGTACTCTTCAGTCCTCTCCCACGGGAGGTCGATTACGATTGCCTCTATGAAGCGCCGTATGGCTGCATTCGTGGCGGCCGGCGCGTGTCTGCTCGGCACGCAGGCGGACGCCCACCACTCGTTTCCCGGCACCTACCTCGAGGACCGCACCATCACGATTGAAGGGGAGCTGGTGCAGATCCTTTTTCGCAATCCGCATTCGTTCGTGCACATGATGGTGAAGGAGAAGGACGGTTCGATCGTCCGGTATGCCATCGAGTGGGTAGGGGCGAGCGAGCTTGGCCACCAGGGCGTCACCGCCACGACGCTCAGGAACGGCGATTACGTCGTGATCAGCGGCTCGCCCGGGCGCAACGCGGCCGACCATCGCGTGCGGATGCTCAGCCTGCAGCGCCCGAAAGACGGGTTCGGCTGGCGGTTGCCGGCCGACCGCGTGATGCACTGAACGACGCGTCAGGCGCGGACGTCAGGCGCGGACGTAGTGTCCGGCTTCAGGACGTAGTGTCCGGCTTCAGGACGTAGTGTCCGGCTTCAGC
>JACQZV010000026.1 GCA_016213695.1 Acidobacteriota bacterium
CCGCTTGCCAATCGCGCGCTCGATCTGAGCGAGGTCCCCCTGCTCTTGCGGCGAGACAAACGTGAACGCGTCGCCGGTGGCCTCAGCGCGCGCGGTGCGGCCGACGCGATGGATGTAGTCATCGGGCACCGCCGGCACGTCGAAATTGACGACATGGCTGAGTGCTTCGACGTCGATGCCACGGGAGGCGATGTCGGTGGCGACGAGCACGGGGTACCGGCCGCTCTTGAATCCGGCCAGGGCCTGCGTCCGCTGGCTCTGCGACCGGTTGCCGTGAATGCGCTCGGCGGAGATGCGGTGCTTCACCAGATGTTCGGCCAGGCGGTTGGCGCGATGCTTCGTGCGCGTGAACACGAGCGCCTGCCGCAGGATGCCGCGCGCGAGCAGCTCCACGAGCAGCGTCGCCTTCAACTGCTGCGCGACCGGATAGACCGCCTGGGTGATGCCGACGGCCGGCGCCGCCTCGCGCTGCAGGTTGATGCGGACCGGATCTTTCAGCATCTCCGCTGCCAGCGCGCCGATTGGCCCCGGCATGGTCGCGCTGAAGAAGAGCGTCTGCCGCTTCGCCGGGATGTGGCGGAGGATGCGCTTGATGTCCGGCAGGAACCCCATGTCGAGCATCCGGTCGGCCTCGTCCAGGACGAGGTACTCGAGCGCCCCGAGCGCCGCATACGACCGGCTGGCGTGATCGAGGAGGCGCCCCGGCGTCGCCACGATCAGATCCACGCCCGCGCGGAAGGCGTGTTCCTGAGGTCCCATCCCGACACCGCCGTAGACGGCGGCGCCGGTGAGCGGGGTGTGCACCGAGAGCCCGTTGAAATCCTCCACGATCTGCGCCGCCAGCTCGCGCGTCGGGGTCACGACGAGCGCGCGGGTCTTTCCCCGCGGCCTGTCCATCAGCCGGTGCAGAATCGGCAGCAGGAACGCCGCGGTCTTGCCGCTTCCCGTCTGCGCGCACGCCAGCAGATCGCGCCCCTCGAGGGCGACGGGAATGGCCTCGGCCTGAACGGGCGTGGGACGCGTGAATCCCAGTTCCCGGATACCTTTGAGCAGATTCGGGTGCAGATGGAGGCGTGCGAATGGCATGTGTGCCTCTGATCCTATCCCGAGTCAGCGGCACACCGGCTCGGGACTTGCGCCTCCCCGCGCGGCGGCTAGTTCGTTCTGGCCGCCGCCTGGAACATCCGCAGGAACTCCTCATGCGTGCCGACCCGGCCGTGAACCGGCACGTGCTGGGCGACGTCGAGCTTCAGCTTGAGGATGTTCTGATACAAGGTCTTCTGCGCCACGGTCGCCGCCGCCGGAAGCGGCGCGCCCTGCGCCGGCGGCGAATAGAGATCCGCGTTCAGCAGGATCTTCTCCTTCGGCAGGTAGACCATCAGCATGTCCGCACTGTGGTTGCCCTGGCGGTATGACTGATCCCCCAGCTCGTAGGCCATGTCCTGCACGTGAAACACCTGCAGCATGCGGGTGGCGTCGCCGATCGCATAGGTCGCCGTGCCCCGCGCCTCGCCCGCCACCGTCTCGATCGGGGCAGGCCGCCGGCTGATCATGTACATCGGGTTGTAGAGCGCCATCCGATCCGGCTGCAGCGTCCGCGGTGCCGGATAGAACATGATGTCGAGGTAGTAGGGCCTGTTCGACTCGTGCGTGACAATCGTGGTGCCCTGCGACATGAACGTCCGCAGCCCGCCCGCGTGGTCGAAATGGTGGTGCGTGTTGACCAGGTAGCGGATCGGTTTGTTCGGCACGAGCCGTCCGGCCTCGGCAATCACCGCCAGCGACCGCTCCTCGTTGTTCGGGGCCTCGACGACGGCGACGAAATCCCTGAACTCCACCAGCAGGCTGTTGTGCGTGCCACCGCCCACGACCCAGACGCCATCGGCCAGCTTCTGGCTCGCCGCGCTGACGCCTGCGGCTTTCGCCGTCCGCACGGCGTCGGGCACCGGCATCGTCGGGACCGGGACGTTCGCGTTGACGCTGGTGATCCGGTACTCGTAGTAGTTGTGCGCCGGGTTCAACCGCGGATCGCCCTGGTGCACGTGGACCAGCGTCGGGAACTTGACCCCGCCGAAATCCTTGTACTGCGTGTAGCGCATCTCGTAGTCCATGTCGCCGTACACCGGGTTCGGGAACCAGGTGTCGACCAGTTCCACGAGGTTCTGGTCGTTGATCGTCACGTTCATCCGGTACTTCCCGAGCAGGCTGAACGTGACGATGGTGACCTTCCGCCCGAACTGCGAGAGGCCGAAGTCCGACGGCCCGACGATGGGGAGCGTGATGGCGGTGGCATCGGAGGCTGCCAGCCCCGCCCTGAGCGCGCCGTGCGGGGTGAGCGCCAGCTCGAGCTGGCGCAGATCCGCCCAGGACACACCGTCGAGATACGGCCGCGTCAGCGGCACCGCCATGTTGTCGCGCATGTCCCAGGCGTAATTACCGCTCGTCACGGCGACGATGCGCTGCTCTGCCATCGGCACGCGGCCGAGCGTCGGATACGTCCCCTGTCTGCGCGTATATTCCTCGCGCGACCAGCGGGCGTCGTAATCGATCCAGCGCGTGTAGTCGACGACCTCGTAGTGCGGCCAGTCCTCCTCGAGCCCGTACGTCTGGCCGATGAGCGACGACCAGCCCGCGCCGGAGTACTCGATCGTCCTGAGATTCTCGCCGCCCATAGCCTTGACAGAGGCCTGCAGGGTCGCCCGGGCGTCCTGGGCGGACGCGACGCCTGCCGAGAACGCCGCCACCGCCACGACAACCACACACCTTCGCACCATGACGTGTCCTCCTGGCCTCACCCTCGTACGCCCGTCTCCGCTGACATCGTCGTGCCGGTCGGTGGGCGGACAAGGACGGGAATGGCGGTACTGACCAGCATGAGCGCGGCAATCACGTACAGCGCCTCATGATACCGCCCGGTGCTCTCGCGCAGCGCGGCGATCAGCATCGGCCCCAGCACGCCGGCGAATCCCCACGCCGTCAGCATCAACCCGTAAATCGACCCCACGTTCTCCGCGCCGAAATAGTCGGCGGCAAACGCCGGCATCGTTCCGAAGCCTCCGCCGTAGCAGAGGAGCACCGCGCACGTCAGCGTCGTCAGCAGCCCGAAGCTCTCGACACCCGGAAGCAGCGCGAAGATCGCCGCCTGGATGGGAAACATCGCGAGGAACACGGCGCGGCGCCCCGTGTAGTCGGAGAGCGACGCCCAGAGGAACCGTCCCGCGCCGTTCGCGATGGCAATGGCGCCCACGAGTCCCGCAGCCGCCGCCGGCGTGACGCGCGCGATCTCCTCGGCCATCGGACCGGCCTGCGAGATGATGGCGATGCCGGCCGTGGTGTTCAGAAACAGCAGCGCCCAGAGTCCGTACCACTGCCAGGTGCCCATCGCCTCGCGCAGCGTGTACGCCCGGGTCGAGCGCTGCCGCTGCTGCGCGGCCGACGGCGACCAGCCGGGCGGCCGGTAACCGGCCGGCGGATTACGCATGAACGCGCCCGCGCCCATCACGGCCACAAGGTAGACGACGCCGAGCACCGCGAAGGTGTTCATGGCGCCCATCGTGGCGATGAGACGCGTGGCGAGCGGCGCCGTGATGAGCGCGCCGCTGCCGAAGCCGGCGACCGCAATGCCGGTGATCATCCCCCGCCGATCGGGAAACCATTTGACGAGCGTCGCAACGGGGACGATATAGCCGAGCCCGAGGCCGGCGCCGCCGACCAGGCCGTACGAGCAGTACAGCAGCCAGAGGCGGCCGCCCGCGAGGCTGGCAAGAAAGACGCCGGCGCCGTAGAACGCGCCCGCCGCGAGCGCCACGGGCCGCGGGCCGGCGCGCTGCATCCAGAGGCCGCCGGCAAACGCGGCGAACCCGAGCACGAAGATCGCGATCGTGAAGGCAAGGGTCACCTCGCCGATCGACCAGCCATACGCCCGGGTCAGCGGGATGCGGAACACACTCCAGGCGTAGACGGCGCCAAGCGCCACCTGCATCACGACACCGGCAAGCGCAATCAGCCAGCGGTTCGGCACGATTCTCGTCTCCTGTGGGGGATCGCCGGTTCGACCCGGCCGTGATCACAAACGGGCCACGGAATCACAGCGGGACAAGGCCGAACATGCTCTGTCCCTCCATGGCTCCGTGGCCCGTGATCGCCTGTCCGCGCAGGGCGCGGGCGTACGCCTGCGCGCTACTGCAGTCTCGCGGTGATGTTCCGCTTCGGGACGAACCCGACCGGAATGCGCGCCGATTCCTTCATCGTCGCGATGTCGATTGCCGACACCCAGTTGGAGCCGGACATCGCCACGTAGGCGGTCCTGCCGTCCGGTGTCAGCGTCACCCAGTTCGGGTCGATGCCGCCCGTCATCTCCACCGAGCCGACGACCTTCAGATCGGGCAGTGAGTACTTGTAGACGGTGTTGTTCAACCGGCTGTTCACGATCAGGATCTTCTGGTCCGCGGTGACCGCCATGCCGTGCGAGACGTTTCCGCCCACCTGGACCGGCCGCTTGCCGGCGGCGAGCTCCGGCAGCTTGATGCGGGTGGCTTCCTTGCGCGTCGCGAAATCAATCACCGAGAAGCCGTTGAACTCGCTGAGCTGAGCGTAGATCCGCTTGGTCGAACCGTCCGCGTTGGCTTCAAACGTCATCGGCCGCACGCCCAGGCCCAGGTTCACCGACCAGACCAGTTCGTTGGTGGCCGTGTCGATGACGTTGACCGTCTGGCCGCCGATCGACCCGGCCACGGCGTAGCGGCCGTCGGGCGTCACGTAGGTGTTGTGCACGCCGCCCTTGATCGGCACGGTCTTGGCGAGGCGTCCGGCCGCGGTATCGACCACGTCGACGCCGCCCTTCTCGCCGGTGATCGAGATGAACAGTTTTCCACCGTCGCGCGTGATGCCGAAGTTGTTGGGATGCCCGCTGAGCGGGATCTTCGACATGACGCGGTACGTCGTGGCGTCGGCCACGTCGACCGTGCTGGTCGACTCGTTGGTCACGTAGATGCGCGTGCCGTCAGGCGACACCGCGGCCCCGTGCCCGACCTCGATCCCGGTAATCTCGCCGACCACCTTGTTGCTGACCGGGTCGATGATGCTCACGTTGTCCCCGGCGCTGTTGGTCTGGATGATGCGCACCTTGCCCGGGCTCGCCGCGGCCGCGCGGCCCGTCGACCCCTTGACCCACGTGGCCAGCGCCTGCCACTCGGGATCGCTCTGCGAGGTCCAGTGCTTGCCGCCGCTGTGATACAGATCGCCGCCCGCTTCCGGCGTCAGCGGATGCATCAGCAGCTTGCTGGCGGTGACGTTGTTGGCGGCCACGCGCTGGCGGATCACCTCGAAGTTCTTGCGCGACTGCTCCTCGTTCCACGTGGCGCTCCCCGGCGACAGCGCCTGGAGGCGCATCGGCGTCCCGTCGATGTGGCACGACACGCACCGCGCGTGCCCGGGGCGCTTGGCGAGGAAGATCGGCTGGACGTTCGCACGGAAGTAGTCGAAGTCGAGCCCCGCGGCGCCGGCAGCCGCCTGCTGCGCGTGGGCCGGCGGCGTGATCCAGAGAACGGCGG
Organism: Acidobacteriota bacterium; assembly: GCA_016213695.1. Classification (GTDB taxonomy): domain Bacteria; phylum Acidobacteriota; class Vicinamibacteria; order Vicinamibacterales; family UBA2999; genus DATCJA01. The sequence continues at coordinate 5,553 of JACQZV010000026.1, forward strand.
CCAGGACGGCCCCAATCGCAATCGCGTATCTCATATGTCCCTGCTCCTGTCTGTTCGCCTGCCGCGGACGCCACCTACTGCGGGGGCGGCGCCGCACCTCGATAGGGCTTCATTCCGATACTCTCGGCGTCCTCCACGCTGTGGTTGCCCTCGTGGCACGCCTGCTCAAACAACTGGAAGCCGCGCTCCGTGTTCCGCATCAGCGCCGACACCATCGTCCATGGGCGCGTGTATACCTTCGGGTCCTCGATCCGCGCCTCGTAGAAGATCGTGTCGGCGTCCACGAGCGTGAATCGCTCGACCGCGCGTATCGCGTCGCTGAAGAAATTGCCCGCGTTGTCGATCCACGTCAGGCCGTTCGAGTTGGTCACATCGACGACCAGCGTGCTGCCCTCCCAGCGTCCCCGAGCGTCCCCCTGGAACAGCTTGATCCCGCCGCCGACGTGCGGCATCGCGGTCGTGGGAATGATCCGGTACGAGTGGGCGTACTCGAGCAGGTGCACGACGTACCCCGGCGTCTGAATGATCTCGTGCGCCGCGGGGGCGATCGTGTGGCGCGGCACACCCGGCGGAAGGCACGAGGCGAGCGGCGAGATGTAGCGGCCGACGATGTCCTTCTTGAAGGCCAGCGCCCACGGTTGATACGGAATCTTGCGGTCCGGCGTGTCGAAGACGATGCTCGGGCCCGCCTGGGTGTTCAACGCGTCGCGATCGTGCTTCTCGATGTCCTGCGACGTGTAGGCACGGTCCCAGTAGCCGTGGATATCCGGCACGCCGTCGGCGGTCCGCGGCGGCGTGAAGCGCTTCATCTTCTCGGTCGCGCAGGCGCGAAACGCGACCGGGTCAGCCAGCGCGCATCCCGCGGCCGTGCGCGCCTGCGGCCCCTGGGCCGAGGCCAGCCCGGCCGACAGCAGCACCGTCGTGGCGCCTGCAGCGACCGACCCGATCACCTGAAGGTTCACGAACACCGGCGAGATAATACCGCAGGTCAGGGCAACAGAACCGACGACCCGACCGTCCTGCCCGCTTCCAGGTCGGCGTGCGCCCGGGGCGCTTCGGCCAGGGGGTACCGCGCGCCGATGTGGACCCTCAGCACCCCGCGCCGAATCAGGTCGAACACGGCCCCCGCCGACGCCACGAGCTCCTCCCGCGCCGCCGTGTAGGTAACGAGCGTCGGCCGGGTGAAATAGAGCGATCCGTGCTTCTGGAGCAGCCCCGCCTCGACCGGCGGCGGCGCGCCCGTGGTCGTCCCGAACGACACGAAGCAGCCGCGCGGCCTGAGGCACGCGATCGAGGTCTCGAAGGTGGCCTTGCCGACCGAATCGTAGACCACGGACACACCGGCCCCGCCCGTGATCGCCTTCACCCGCTCCGCCACATCCTCGCGCGAGCGGTCGATCACCTCCGTATAGCCGTGCTCGCGCGCCAGGCGGCACTTGACGGCGCCGCCGGCGACGCCAATCATCTTCGCGCCGATGTGCCGTCCCCACTGGCCGGCCAGCAGTCCGACGCCGCCCGCGGCCGCATAAAAGAGCGCGTGCTCGCCCGCCTTCATCGGATAGCACCGGTTGAGGAGATACTCGACCGTCATCCCCTTCAGCATGACCGCGGCGGCGACCTCGTCCGACACCTCGTCGGGCACCTTCACGAGGCGCGCGGCCGGCATCACCCGGTGGCTCGCGTACGAGCCGGGAGGACCGCCGGCGTACGCGACACGGTCGCCGGCCTTCAGGTCCGTCACGCCAGCACCCACCCGTTCGACGACGCCCGCGGCTTCGCTGCCCACGCCGGCCGGCACCGGCAACTTGTAAAACCCGGACCGATGGTAGACGTCGAGATAGTTGACGCCGACGGCGGTCTGCCGGACGAGCACCTCGCCGGCCGACGGCTCCGGCATCGGCACGCTCTCGACTTTCATCACCTCGGGGCCGCCCTGGGCGGCCATCTGCACAACGCGAGCCTGCACGTCACACCACCTTTACGTCTTCCAGCAGTTCGGCCACAGCGACGGTTCGTCGTTCACGCGCCGATCGAATTCCGGCCAGCACCACGGCCAGCGACCTCGTCCCCTTCTCGCCGTCCATCTCGGGTGCGCCTTCGCCTCGCACGGCGCCCGCGAATTCCTGGAGCTCGTCGGCGACGGCGTCGGTCGCCGGACACGCGACGGGGCGAGCGCCCTGCTCGCCTCTTCGAAGGACGCGCAGCCCCTGGTGATGATCGTAATAGGCGCTGGCGTCCTTGCCGTAGATATTCATCAGATAGTACTCGGACGCCGACGCGTAGCTGGCATTCAGCGTGGAGAGCGCGCCGCTCTCATGTTCGAGGATGAAGCTGGCCACGTCGGGGTTGTCGCCCGGCAGTACGAGCTGCGCGAACCGTCCGCTGACCGCGCGGACCGGGCCCAGCAGGTACTCGAGCACGTCGGTGTAGTGGATGCCGATCTGGAGCATGACGCCGCCCGGCATGCCGGCCGAGGTATACCGCCACGAGCTGAGGTCGATCTTGCCGAGGCGATCGCGGCTGATGTTGGCTTCCGCGTTCACGACCCTGCCGAACACTCCGGCGTCAATCTGCCGTCGAATCCAGCGGAACGGCGCTTCGCGGCGCCGCTGGTACCCGAGCGCCAGCACGACCCCCGCGCTGCGGCACGCCTCGGTCAGCGCGCGCGCCTCGGCGATGGTGTTCGCGATCGGCTTGTCGAGAAAGACGTGCTTGCCGGCGCCGGCCGCCGCGCGCGTCGTCTCGAGGTGCGCGTTGTTCGGCGTGGTGTTGATGATCGCCTCGATGCGGCGGTCGGCGAGCATCGCCTCGTAGCTCGGCGCGGCCTCGCAGCCGTACTTCGCGGCAAACGCCTGGCGCTTCGGTTCGGACCGCGTGTAGCACGAGACGATCTGCAGCCGGCCCGAGCGGCCGGCGGCGTCGGCCAGCACGTCGGACCACCAGCCCATGCCGAGACAACCGACCCTGACAGCCTCGGCGCGTCCGTGGTGTCCGGCTTCAGCCGGACTCTTACTTGTCATCGATCTGATAGCTCGCGCCGATGGCGTCCACCGCCGCGCGCGCGACGCGGTCGTCGAACTCCCAGCTGCCGCCCGAGACGCCGATGCCGCCGACGCACTCCCCTTCGACGATGATGGGATAGCCGCCTTCCATGGCGGTCCAGCGCTCCGGCCCGGCGGCGAGCGCGAGGCCGACGGCGTGGGCAACGTCGAGCGACTGAGCCTGGGCGCCCTTCGCGCCGGTCGGCCGCTTGTTCGACGCGGCGCACACCGCCTTCGTCGTGGACGAGTGCACGGTGTGAAAGCGGCCGCCGTCCATCCGCTCGAGCAGCA
>JACQZV010000029.1 GCA_016213695.1 Acidobacteriota bacterium
CGAGTCGTGGGGCTACACGGTGCTCGAATCGGGCACGGGGCAGGATGCCCTGGATCTGCTCGCGCAGTTCGACGGCACTATCGATCTGATGCTGACCGATGTCGTGATGCCGGGCATGAACGGCCGCGAGCTGGCCGCGCACGTGGCCGCGACCTACCCGGGGATCAAGGTGGTCTACACGTCCGGCTATACCGATGACGTCGTCCTCCGGCGCGGCGTGCTGTCGGACGCGAACCGGTTTATCGGCAAGCCGTACACCGGAGACGCGCTGCGGCGCAAGATTCGCGACGTCCTGGACGAGTAGCGACACCCCGACTCACTTCACGAAGATGCGGCCGTACCCGCCCGCGATCAGAGCGGACACGTCGGCGAGCACGCGGGGCAGGTGCCGTCCACCGGCATACGCAAGATAGCGGGGCGCCCAGTCGGGCCGGAACTTCTCCTTGTAGGCGCGCAGCCCCTGGAAGCCGTAGAACGGCTCGCCGTGCTGGTACAGAAACGCGCCGATCCGGTTCCACAGCGGCGCGACCGGCGAGCGCTCGAAACCTGACAACGGCGCCATCCCGAGCGCGAACCGCTCGTAGCCCTGCTCCTTGCCCCAGACGATGACGTGCACCAGCAGTGTTTCCATGATGTCCCGCGGGGCATCGCTCGCGTAGCGCATCAGATCGAGCGAGAGTTCGCCCCTCTCCGGCCCCGGCCAGAGATTGCTGAACGCCTGCATGTGCCCCTTCCGCTCGATAACGGCCACCGGAAACCGGCTCAAATACGCCTCGTCGAAGAAGCCGAGCGAGAAGCCCTTCTCCGCCGCCGCCCTGTGCCGCAGCCAGTCGTCCGAGACGGTCCGCAGTCCGGTCATGATGCGCGGAACGTCCGCCGCCGGCACGACGCGGAAGGTGCATCCGTCCTTCCCGAGCCGCCGGAGGGCCTGACGATATCTGGCCGCGTGGCCTCCCTCGAGGGAGAACGCGTGCAGATCCAGCCTGGCTTCCTCGCCGAGCTTGACGAACGTCAAGCCGAAATCGGCATACCGGTGCAGGTGCGCCGGCCCGACCTGGTAGAACACCGGCACGCCTCCACCGTCGTCGCAGCGCTCGAGGAACCGACGAATCAGGTCCGGGACGTCCGCGGTGCGGCCGACGGGATCGCCCATGGCTACCCACGTTCGTCCCTGCACCCCGTACATCACGAACCCGTCGCGGCGGTCGTTGTAGAGCATGGCCTTGTCGCGAAGGAAGACAAGGTTCGGCAGCGTCTGCGCCTGCAGTGCAATGGCCGCGGGCGCATCCTGGAGGTCCGCGGCCGTGGCGTCCGGCGCCTCGTGCGGGGCGGGATGAATCAGCCGCCACACGCCAGCCACCAGCACGACGATGGCTGCGCCGACCGAGGAGCGGAGAAACCGGGAGGCGTCGCCGCGCAGCTCGAACTGCCACCAGAGCTGGTGCGCGTACTCCACATGCCTGAACGCGAAGATCCCCAGCCACACGGACGCGGTCACCCCACCGGCAAGCGCCGCCAGCCATGCCGCCGAGAAGGGCGCCGCGTACAGCGCCGCGCGGCGGCTGAACTGGGCGCGCGCGGTGTACAGCGCCGCGAGCACGGCGCACAGCAGCGACGCTTCCTCGTAATCGAATCCCTTCAGCAGCGACGCCGCCATGCCGACCGCGATGAACCCGGACGCCGCGTAGTACGCCGCGTCGAGGCGTCGTAGCAGGCCGTGCGCGACCACGAGCAGCGCGGCGCCCGCCACGCTGCCGATGAAATGCGAGACTTCAATGACGCCCAGCGGGAAGACGCGGCCGAGCACGTCGAGCCGGCCGGGCTCGGCCGGCGTGGCGCCGGAGAACAGCAGGATCACGCCGCCGGCGAAGGTCAGCGCCGACAGCGCGCGCGGCGTGACGTCCACCGCCACCGCCCCGAGCCACGCGCCGGCCCGCGCGAGGTGAGCGCGGCGCTGATGCGCCTCGTCGATGAGAAGACCGGAGAGCGCGAGCACGAACGGCAGCAGGTAGTAGACGGCGCGATAGGTCACCAGCGCCGGCAGCAGCTGACCGGCGGACCACTGCGGCTTGAGAAGCAGGACCATCAGGCCTTCGAAGACGCCCACGCCGCCCGGCACGTGACTGATCATGCCGGCCAGCGCGGCCGACAGGAACGATCCGAGGAATGCGAGCAGGCCCGGCGCACCCGGCGGCAGCAACACGTAGAGCACCGCACCGGCGAGCGCCCAGTCGAGGGCCGACACCAGGAGCTGCAAGACCGCCAGCGCCGGGGACGGCAGCGGCAGCACGACTCGGCCGATGCGCACCGGCTTGCGGCGGACGATCGTCGCCAGCAGATAGGCGGCCACGGCGACGAGCAACACCCAGCCGCCGACCCCCGCGTATCCACTCCAGGCCCCAAGCGACGCGGGGTCCGCCAGGGCGAGACTCAGTCCGCCGAGGGCGCACAGACCCAGCCAGAACGTTACGGAATAGAAGAACACGACGCGCGGGAATTCATCGGCCGCGACACCCCACCGCGAATAGAACCGATAGCGGACGGAGGCGCCCGTCAGCATCGCAAACCCGACCGTGTGCGAGATCGCGTAGGCCGCGGCGGCGGCGGCCACGATCCGGCGCCGCGGCAGCGCCCTGCCGATGTACCGGAAGGCGAGCACGTCGTAGCCGGCGAGCACGAGGTAATTGAGCGTCGTCAGCACGAGCGCCAGGACGACGCGCGCGCGCGGGATGTCCAGAAGATCCGCCCGCAGCGCGGGCCAGCTCACGGTGCGCAGCTCGACGGCGAGCACCTCGAGCGCCAGCAGGAAGAGCGCCAGGCTCGCGGCGGCCGGCAGCGCGCGCGCGAGCCGCGGCCTCATCCGGACAAGGCGGTCAGCAGCCGTCCGCGCGATCGACGATCCACGCGAGCGCCTCGACGAGGCGCCGATCGAACTCGGCGAGATTGCTGCTGAAGCGGTGATTGAAGGCATTGACCACCCACAGATGCTTGGGCTCGCGCGCGGCGGCAAACACCTGGCGTGCCTCCGCGAGCGGGACGAATTCGTCATGCGACGAGTGGATCATCGCGAGCGGCAGGGGCGCCACGCTGCCGATGAACACCGTCGTTCGGAACGTCGGTTCGTGAGGGACGCCGTGTGTCAGGTAGATCAGCGCGTCGGTCCAGCGCCACCCCAGCTCATTGACGTCGGGCAGCCCGAGTCCCACCACGCCGTCGATCGCCGCCTTGACGTCAGCCTGGCCGGCCGCCATCACGGACAGCCCCGCTCCCTCGGAGACGCCGATCAGGATCGGCCGGCGGGAACTGCCGCGCGCCGCGAAGTCCACCAGCGTCTTGTAGTCTCCCGGCTCGTCGTCGGGCCGCAGGCCGGCCCCGCCCGCCGTGAAGCCGCGCAAGTAGCCCTTCACGTCGAACCCGACGACGAAGCAGCCGCGCGAGGCGAGGACCTGGGCGACGTGGGGGGCGAGGTGCATCCATCCGCCGTCGCCGCTCGAGATCACGACAGGCGGGTCGCCCCGCCTGCCGTAGATATGAAGTGTCTGGGCGTGGCCGCGAAGGTTCAGCGTCTCGGTCGACTGCGCGCTCGCCGAAGGGCCGAACAGCGACGCGGCCGCCACCACGATCGCGACGAGCCGCGTCATCGGCTAGGACCGCGGCCGCGCCAGCGCCACGAAGGCGCTCGCGCCGTGCCGGTTCACGAGGACCAGGGCCGGCCGGTCGGTCCGCTCCGTCAGCGCCGCCCGCAGGTCCGCCACCGAGGTCACGTCGCCGCCGTTGACGCGCTCGATGACGTCGCCGGCCTGAAGGCCGGCGGATGCCGCGGCGCCGGCCGGATCGACGCCGGTGACCGCGAGGCCCGACTTCGTGCGCGGCAGGTCGAGCTCGCCGGCAATCTGCGGCGTCACGGGGACCACGGTCATCCCGAACGCCGGCTCGCCGCGGGCCGGCCCGTTCTGCGGCCCCGCGTTCGCCTGCCGGCTGGGCTCGCGCTCGACGAGGCGGACCGACACCGACTCGGTCCTGCCGCCGCGCAGCACGGTGATGGACATCGATGTGCCCGGACGGGTGCCCGCAATCTGGTTGCGAAGCGCGTTGGCATCGTTGACCGGGTGTCCGTCGAGTTCCGCGATCACGTCGCCCTGCCTCAGGCCGGCACGCGCCGCGGGGCCGCCCGGCTCGATGTCGCTGACGAGCGCCCCGCGCGCCTCGTGCAGGCCCAGGCTCCCGGCCAGCTCCGGCGTCACCGCCTGAACCGTGACTCCCAGCTTCGAGCGATGCACGACGCCGTCTCGGATCAGCTGATCGGACACGGCATGCGCCATGCCTGACGGAATCGCGAAGCCGAGGCCGATGTTCCCGCCGGTCGGGGAGAGGATTTGCGCGTTGATGCCCACGAGTTCGCCGCGCACGTTGACGAGCGCGCCCCCTGAATGTCCCTCGTTGATCGGGGCGTCCGTCTGGAGAAAGTCTTCGTAGCTGCCGTCGCCGAGACCGGTGGCGCGTCCCTTCGCGCTCACGATCCCCATCGTTACGGTCTGGCCGACGCCGAGCGGGTTGCCGAACGCCAGGACGACGTCGCCCACCTTGACGCGATCCGAATCGCCGAAGGCGAGCGTCGGCAGGTCGCGCGTGCCGATGCGCAGCACGGCCACATCGCTCGCCGGATCGCTGCCGACCAGCGTGGCGTCGAACGTCCGTCCGTCGGCGAGATCGACACGAATGCGATCCGCCTCGGCCACGACGTGGTGGTTCGTCAGGACGTAACCGTCGGACCGGATCACCACTCCGGATCCAAGGCCGCGCTGGCGCCGCGGGTCAGGGACGACAGGGACCTGCGGGCCGAAGAACTCGCGGAGCGAATCAGGCGCCGCGTTCGGCGTCGCGCGGCGCCCGTCGACGCGCACGGTCACGACGGCCGGCGACGTCCTGTCGACAATGGCGCTGTACGAACCTGTCTGCACCGCCGGTATGGCGTCGGCGGTGGGAACGTGCGCCGTCGACGCGGCTCGCGCCTCGGCCGACGCGAGCGTGGCGCGGCCGCCCGCGAAGCCGGTGGCCAGGGCCAGCGCGGTCGCGCCGACGGTCATCACTGTCTGTCTCATATGTCCCTCCTCTGCATCGCGCCGCCGGCACTGCGGCGCTGTCTCATTGGACCGCACGGGGCATGGCTGCCGCCTGTCGTCAGCATGACAACCGTGACAGGCGCCGGCGCCACGGTCCTGACACAGATGTCATGCCCGCGACAGGCCGGCGACACGGTGCCGCCTGTACGGTGAACGGCAGGAGGAGTTCACTATGAACCGTTCAACACTCGCCACCACGATCGGAATCCTGGCCGTCGCCGCCACGGCGTTCGCCGCACCGGCCACGTCGCGGCCGACCTGGGCGTCGGGCCAGCTGGAGCGCTACGACGCGGTCTCGAAGACCGTGGTCGTCAAACAGGGGACGCACGAAATGACGTTCGTGCTGGCCTCCGACGCGCACCTGATGCGGGGAAAGAGCGCGCTGCAGACGGGCGCGCTGGCGACCGACGTCGGGCGCAACGTGAAGGTGCGCTACACCACGACCGCCGGCACCATGACGGCGGATCGCATCGAGGTGGCGGCAGCCGCCGCGGCGCGTCCGGCGGCGTCGCCGGCCAAGAAGTAGCGCCCGGGCACAGCGCCGCGGCCTACGCGGTCCCGGGAACCGGCAGCGTCACTGAAAAGGCGCTGCCGGCTCCCGGCGACGACGACACGGCGACGCGCCCGCCGTGCGCTTCGACCATGGCTTTGCCGAGGGACAACCCGAGGCCGAGACCGCGCGCCGACCGGCTGGCGTCGGCACGGTAGAGTCGGTCCCAGACAAACGGCAGGTCGACTGCCGAGATGCCGATCCCGGTGTCGCGAACCGTGGTGGTCACGAGGTTGTCGGATGCGCGCGTCTCGATGTCGATCCGTCCGCCGCGGTCGGTGTACTTGACGGCGTTTTCGATCAGGTTGGCAAACACCTGGCGCAGCCGGGTCCGATCCGCCACCAGTTCCACCGCCTCGTCGATGTTCGAGTGAATCACGATACCCCTGTCCTCAGCTTCATCCGCGTACAACGACACGGCTTCACGCGCCACCTCGGCCAGGCGCAGCCGCTTGGGCGCCAGCGTCATGGTTCCACGCTCCGCTTCGGAGATATCCATCAGGGCCGTCAGCGTCGCATTGACCCGATCGGCCTCCTCGACCGCCCGGGCCAGTCCGTCGCGGGTCGCGGTCTGATCGCCGGCGACGAGCGCCGCCTCGGCGACGTTTCGAAACCGCGTCAGCGGCGTGCGCAGATCGTGTGCCACGTTGTCGAGGGCGCCGCGCATGCCGCCCAGCAGCGTCTGAATGCGCGCGAGCATCTCGTTGACGAGTCCCCCGAGCGCGTCGAGCGGGTCGGTGGAGCCGCGCGTCTCGACCCGCGCGTCGAAGCGTCCCGTGCGCAGGATGGATCGCAGGGTGGCGTCGAGCGTTCGCACCGGGGCGAGGCCGAGATAGGTGAGCAGTCCGCCGCCGGCGGCCGCCACGAGCGCAATCAGGAGCACGATCTCCAGCGCGCGCGCCCTGAAGTGCCCCAGCAGCTCGTCGCGGATGTGCGAGGTGCGTCCGACCTGGATGGTCACGTCGTCGGCCAGGTTGGAGGTGCCAACCTCCATGATGGCCCGGTCGGGTGGACTCTCGATCGTCACCCATCCCGAGCGCGACGCCGGCGGCCGGTCGAGCGGGGTGAGATCGAAAACGCCCCAGCCGGGCGGCGCCGCGAAGTAGACGATCTCCCGCGGGCCGCGGACCACGCGGATGAGGAGACGTTCGTGCCGCCCCTCGGCCGCGTCGACGTCGATCAGCCGCTGGAGCCCGTCCAGCCCGCCGCGCTCGTACTCGGCCGTATAGCGCGACAGCATCGACTCGAGGACGTCGTGGTCCTCCGCTTCGAGCGCCCGCGCGAGCAGCGCGTAGGTGAAGGCCGCCAGCGTGATCGCGCTCGCGGTGAAGAGCGCCGCGTACCAGAGGCCGAGGCGCAGCGCGAAGGCGTGCCGGACGTCCTCACGCCACTTTGAGGACATATCCCACGCCGCGCACCGTATGAATCAGTTTCGGCTCGAAGGTCCTGTCGATCTTGTCGCGGAGCCTGTAGATGAGGACATCAACCGCGTTGGTCCCGGTGTCGAAACTGTAGTCCCACACGTGCGAGACGATCATCGTCTTCGACAGGACCTTGCCCTGGTGACGCATGAGCAGCTCGAGCAGCGTAAACTCGCGCGGGCGCAGCTCGATCGGCGCACCGGCCCGCTCGACGCGCCTCGTCAGCCGGTCGAGGCGGAGATCGGCCACCGTCAGTTCCGTCGCTTCCACGGGCCGCTGGCCGCGACGCGCGAGCGCCTGGACGCGCGCGAGGAGTTCCGGAAAGGCAAACGGTTTCGTGAGGTAGTCGTCGCCGCCCGACTGCAGTCCCTTGACCCGGTCGTCGACGGTGTGACGGGCACTCAGGAACAGCACGGGCGTGTGCAGCCCCGCCCGCCGGAGGGCCGTGACCAGGCTCAGGCCGTCGAGTCGCGGCAGCATGACGTCGACGATGGCGGCGTCGTAGGGATGGGCGCGGGCCAGGTCGAGCCCCTCGACGCCGTTGTCGGCGACGTCGACGGCATAGCCTTCCTGCCGCAACCCGCCGGCGACGAAATCGGCGATGCTGCGATCGTCCTCAATCACGAGCACGCGCACAGGGCCATCGTCGATCCGACGCGCGTGCGCGTCAAGGAAGGGTCGTGAGCGCGCCGGAAGGCACGGCAGCCCGGTTCCGGAGCGCGACGTAGAGACCGATGCCGATGCCGGCCGTCGCGGTGACGGTCACCACGCCCGAGAGCCACACGCCCTGGTACTCGGCGAGCGCGTCGGTGCTCCCCCCGCTCATGAACACGCCGAGATACCCGCTGGCGGCAAGCGAGGTGGCGCCGACGAGCTGCCCCACCATGTTGATGAAGCCGGTGATCGACGCGGTCTTCTGCGGCCCGTACGTTTCGGCCACCGTCGCCGTAATGAGCGTGAAGCAGTTGACGGCGGTGCCGGCCAGCACCGCGACGATCGCCAGCAGCCACAGCGCCGTCACGCGCATGGAGAGCACCTGGAAGAGGACGATCACGAGCAGGAGCCAGCCGATGACCACGGCCGTGCGCGACATGCCGCGCGCGACGAGCACGTCGGACAGTCTGCCCGCCGCCGGCAGGCCGATGCCGCGCCCGACGAGCGAAAAGGCCATCGTCGCGAAGATGCCTCCCGCCACGACCGCGGCGTTGGTCTCGAACCCGTGCGCCGTCGCGTAGACGTCGGCGAGGTACACGGAAATCCACGCCTGCGACGTCCGGATGCCGACCATGAAGCCCGCAAAGAGCGCCGTGTAGCACCAGAGCCAGGGGTCGGCGAGCAGCTGCCACGCAAATGGCGTCTTGGTGGTCGCCGGCTGGCCCGGCGGCGACGAGCGCAGGAACGCGAGGCAGACGACGGCCATCGCGACAATCACGACCGCCATCGCGTTGGTCGCCTGCCGCCACCCGGACGCAAAATAGATCGAGAGCACCGGCAGCAGGAAGAAGGCCGCGCCTTCGCCCAGCGCGCCGCCCATCCCGCCGAACGTCGCCTGGCTGAACCCGCGCTCCTCCGGCGGGAACCACCGGGCGACGCCGCCCGCCACCGACACGTACGCGGCCGCGCCCGCAATGCCGGCCGCGGCCCGCCAGACGAGCAGCGCCTGCTCCGACTGGCTCGTCGCGAAGCCCGCCATCGTCGCCGCCGTGAGCAGAATCCCGAACGCGGTGACCACGCGGCTGCCGAACCGGTCGGAAGCGATGCCCCACGGCATCTGGAAGAGCGCGTACGCATAGAAGAACGCCGCGCCGAGCAGGCCGAGCGCCCCCTTGTCGAGCGCGAAGTCGGCCTGGATGAATTTCTGGATGCCGGTGTAGTTCTGGCGCGCGAAATGGCTGGTGGCGTACGCCAGGATGCCGACCACGAGCACGACCCAGCGGTACGGGGAGCGGCCGGTCATGACACGCTCGTCTCGAGCGCGGGCGCGAGACGCTCGGCAAGCGCCGACACATCGTCGACGTCCTCGAGCCGGGCCAGCGCCTCCCAGGCACGATCGGCGTCGGCGGCCGCGACGCTGCGGCAGGCGCAGGAGACGAACTTGGCGCGCAGCTCGGCGTCAGACGCCGGCCGCGACGGATAGCCGCGCGCCCCGTCGGCCGCCTGCGTCAGCACACGGCCCCCGCGCAGACGAAGCGTGACCCGCGCGTGCGACAGCGGCGCCGTCGCGTCGAACGCAGCGTTCACCCGCATCGTCACTGTCGGGAGCAATGTCCGGATCGCGGGCGCCTCCAGCCGCGCGCGCTCGAAGGTGGCAATCCCGACGTGGCCGTCAACGATCGCCGCCGCCGCGCAATACGGCATGCTGAACTTCCCTTCGAGGCCGGTGGAGGGCCGATCGTAGATCAGCAGGCGCGGCGTCATGGAATCCACTTCCACGTCGATCGCCTCGACCTCGTCCGGCGCCACGCGCTCGCGAGCCCGGAGATCGAGCAGCGCATCGAGCGCCGGGTGCGTCGCCGCGCACGACGGATAGAGCTTCACGGTGATGCCGGTCGCGAGAATCTCCCAGTACTCCGGAGTACGTGGGGCGGGTCCCGCGCCATCGTCGGACGCCGCGGACCCGCCGAGTCCAGTCACAGCCGCATCGAGATCTCGCTGCTCGGCGTCCATCGCGGCGAGAAACCCCTGCGGACCGTCGAGCGCGCGCTCGCTCGCCACGTATCCCCGCTGCGCCAGGCGCGCGGCCACGACACCATTGCGGGCCGCCATCCCGGCGTGCAGCGGCTTCACCATGCTGCCGAGGTTCTCCTTCAGCCCGCAGGCCGACGAGGCCGCGATCCCGATGGCGTGGCCGCATGCACCGGGAGACAGGCTGAGCACGCGTGCGGCGGCGGCGGCGGCGCCCACCGTGCCAATCGTGGACGTGCAGTGCCACCCGCGCTCGTGATAGTGGCGCGGGTTCATGACCTTGCCGAGCCGGCACTCGAGCTCGAATCCGACGACATAGCCTTCGAGCAGCGCACGACCGGAGGCGTGCGCCAGTTCGGCGGCGGCGAGCGCGGCGGGAAACAGCGCGCAGCTCGGATGCGCCAGCGACACGAAGCACATGTCGTCGAAATCGAGCGCGTGCGCCGCCACGCCGTTGGCCATCGCCGCCCAGCTCGCGCCCGTTCTGCCGGCGGCGCCCAGGACGACCGACCGGCCGCGGCCCTCCTCCATCGCCATGGCCTGCACCGCGCGCGCCGCCGGCTCCACGGCGCCGGCGAGCGTCACGCCCACCGTGTCGCGCACGGCGGAGGCCGCGCGCGCGAGCGCCGCCCGCGGCGGCGCGGCCTCCGCGACGAACCGGGCCAGCAGGTCGGCGCCGCGCGACATCAGTAGGACCTCGGCAATCCGAGCACGTGCTCGGCGACGTAGCTGAGAATGAGGTTGGTGGAAACCGGCGCCACCTGGTACAGCCGCGTCTCGCGGAACTTGCGCTCCACGTCGTACTCCTCGGCGAACCCGAACCCGCCATGCGTCTGCACGGCGACATTGGCCGCCTCCCACGACGCATCCGCGGCCAGGAGCTTGGCCATGTTCGCCTCGGCGCCGCACGGCTGCCCCGCGTCGAACAGCCCGGCGGCGCGGATCCGCATCAGATCCGCCGCTTCCACGTTGACGTGGGCGCGCGCGATCGGAAACTGCACGCCCTGGTTCTGGCCGATCGGGCGGCCGAAGACCACGCGCTGCCTGGCGTAGGTCGTCGCGCGCTCGACGAACCAGCGGCCGTCGCCCACGCATTCGGCCGCAATCAGGATCCGCTCGGCATTCAAGCCGTCGAGCAGATACCGGAAGCCCATCCCTTCCTCGCCGATCAGGTTCCCGGCCGGTACCTCGAGGCCGTCGAAGAAGAGCTCGGTCGTCGCATGGTTCATCATCGTGCGGATGGGACGAATCGTCAGGCCCCGGCCGACCGCCGTGCGCATGTCGACCAGCAGCATCGACAGGCCCTCGGTCCGCTTCGTGACCTGCTCGATCGGCGTGGTCCGCACCATCAGCAGCATCAGGTCGGAATATTCCGCGCGCGAGATCCAGACTTTCTGGCCGTGGACGACGAACGAATCGCCGCGCCTCACGGCCATCGTCTTCAGCTGCGTCGTATCCGAGCCGGTTGTCGGCTCGGACACGCCAAACGCCTGCAGCCGCAGCGAGCCATCGGCGATGCCGGGCAGATACGCGCGCTTCTGCGCCTCGCTGCCGTGCCGCAGGAGCGAGCCCATGATGTACATCTGGGCGTGGCACGCGGCCGCGTTGCCGCCGCAGTGGTTGATCTCCTCGAGGATGACCGCCGCTTCAGAAATGCCGAGTCCCGATCCGCCGTAGTCGGGCGGGATGAGCGCGGCCAGATACCCGGCATCGGTCAGCGCACGCACGAAGTCCTCGGGGTACGCGCGCGCTTCATCGAGCTTCCGCCAGTACGGGTCGGGGAACCGGCGGCAGATCTCGCCGACGCTCTGGCGGAGGCTCGCGTGCAGCTCCGCCGTCTCCGCGGCCGGCCGCGGCC
>JACQZV010000177.1 GCA_016213695.1 Acidobacteriota bacterium
GATCGCTCGGCCGGAGATCGCCGCCGATCGACAGTTTGGCGGCGCCAGAGGCGACGGCAGTCGAGGGGCGACCCCCGGCGGGCGGCGCGGGCGCCGTGGAGCACAGCCATGAGCATTCCTCGCCTCGCGATCCACCGCCCCGTCACGATGTTCATGCTGAGCGCGGTCATCGTCCTGCTCGGCGCGATTTCTCTGACGCGCCTGCCGGTCGACCTCATGCCGGACTTCGCGCTGCCGACCATCAGCGTCACGGTGACCTACACCGGCGTCGGCCCGCTCGAGATGGAGCAACTGGTGACGCGGCCGCTCGAGCAGGCGGCGGCCGCCGTGCCCGGCGTGCAGCAGGTGAACTCCTCTTCGTCGGAAGGCCGGAGCCAGGTGCGGATGAATTTCGCCTGGGGCACCGACATGTCCGAGGCGATCGACGAGGTCCGGAGCCGCGTCGATCGCGTCCGCGGCCGGCTGCCCGAGGACGCGGACCCGCCGCAGATCTTCAAGGCGGACGCCAACGCGCAGCCCATCATCAACCTCGCCGTGGAAGGCGACTTCGACCCGGTCGCGCTGCGGGAGATCGCGCAGAACGAGCTGGCGCCGCGGCTCGAGCGCGCGCCCGGCGTCGCGGCCGTCACGGTCAACGGCGGGCTGCGCCGGCAGATTCATATCGAGCTGTCCAAGGAGAAGATCACCGCCCTCAATCTGTCGGTCGAGCGCGTCGTCCAGGTGCTGCGGCAGGAAAACCAGAACACGCCGCTCGGCGAAGTGACGCAGGGCGACGCCACCTACCTCGTGCGCAGCCAGGGCGAGTTCACCGGCCTCGACGACATCCGGGACGTCGTCGTGATGACGCGGCAGGGCGTGCCGATCTATCTCCGCGACATCGCCGAGGTCGTCGATGCGACCGAGGACCGCCGGCAGTTCCTGCGGATCGACGGCAAGGCCGGGGTCCGCATGCAGGTGAACAAGCAGACCGGCGAGAACACCGTTGCGGTGGCCGACGGGATCCGGACCGAGGTCGCCCGCATCAACCGCGAGGTGCCGGGCATCCGCGTGCTCGTCACCAACGACCAGGCGGTGTTCATCGAGCGGGCGATCAACAACGTGCGCGAGCACGCGCTCCTCGGCGGCCTGCTCGTCGTCCTGATCATCTTCGCGTTCCTTCGCGACTTCCGGTCGACGCTCATCGTCTGCACGTCGATTCCGGTGTCGATCATCGGGACCTTCGCGCTGCTCTTCTTCGGCGGCTTCACGCTGAACACCATGACCTTCGGCGGTCTGGCGCTCGGGGTCGGGATGATCGTCGACGCCGCGATCGTGGTGCTCGAGAACACACACCGGCACCTGCACATGGGCAAGGACCGGATGACGGCGGCCATCGACGGCAGCGAGGAGGTCTGGTCGGCCATTCTCGCGTCGACCCTTACGCACATCGCCGTCTTCATCCCGCTGCTCTTCCTGTCGGGCATCTCCAGCGTGCTCTTCGGCCAGCTCTCTTTCGTCGTGATCTTCTCGCTGGCGATGTCGCTTTTCGTGGCGGTCACCGTCGTGCCGGTGCTCTGCTCGCGCTGGCTGCGCACACCCGACGAGGAGGCGTCGCGTGCCGGCGTCTTCGGCCGGCTGTACCGCGCCAGCGAGCAGCTCCTCGAGGGCGTGGACGAGCGGTACCGCAGGCTCCTCCACCTCGCGCTGGCCCATCGGCCCACGATCATCGGGGGCGCGGTGGCCTCCGTGCTGTTCGCCGTCGTGCTCTACCCCATGCTCTCGACCGAGCTGCTGCCGCAGACCGACGAGGGCGAAGTGAACGTCAACGCCGAGCTGGCGATGGGCACGCGGATCGAGCGCACCGAAGCGGTGATGCTGCGGCTCGAGGAGATGGTCCGGCAGCACGTGCCCGAAGCGAACACGATCATCACCAACGGGGGCGGGGGCGGGTTCGGCGGGTTCGGCGGGTTCGGCGGCGGCACCAACCGCGGATCGGTCAACATCCGCCTCGTGCCGCGCGGCCAGCGCCAGCGCACGAGCGATCAGATCGCGCAGGACCTGCGCCGCGAGCTGTCGGGGCTGCCGGGCGTGATCGTCCGCGCGAACGCGGGCGGCGGCAACTTCCAGCTGAACCGGCTGCTCAGCGGCGGCGACGGCGACGCGCGCCTCGCGCTCGAGATCCGGGGCGACGACCTCGACGACGCCCGGAGGATCGCCGAGGAGGCGCGGGCCGTGATGGCCGATACGCCGGGCATCGCCGACGCGCGGCTCGGGCGCGACGAGGGCCGGCCCGAAATCTCCGTGCGCGTCGACCGGCCGAAGGCGGCCACGCTCGGCATGACGCCGCAGTACGTCGCCACGACGATCCAGACCAACGTCGCCGGCACCCAGGCGGCGCAGTTCCGCGAGCGCGGCAACGAGTACCCGGTCGTGGTCCGTCTGCGCGAGGCGGATCGCAACATCGTCTCCGACATCGGCGACGTGCTCGTCAGCACGCCGGGCGGGCAGGTGGTGCCCGCGCGCAACCTGCTGGCGATCGGCCGCGACACCGGCCCGGTGCAGATCGACCGCAAGAACATGGAGCGCATCACCCGCGTGAATGCCGACCTCGAGACGAGCCTCAGCGACGCGATTGGCGCCGTCCAGTCGCGCCTCAGCCGGGTGCGCGTTCCCCCTGATTTCGCCGTCGGGTTCGGCGCGGAAGTCGAGGAGCAGGCGCGCTCCTTCCGCCAGCTGCAGCTCGTGCTGGTGCTCGCGCTGCTGCTCGTCTACGCCGTGATGGCGTCGCAGTACGAGTCGCTGCGCGATCCGTTCATCATCATGTTCTCCATCCCGGTCGCCAGCATCGGGGTCGTTTTGAGCCTGCTCGTCACCGACACGGCGTTCAACATGCAGGCCTTCATCGGCGTCATCATGCTCGGGGGCATCGTCGTCAGCAACGCGATCCTGCTCGTGGATTACACCAACACGCTGCGCCGGCGCGACGGCATACCGCTGCGCGAGGCGGTCGAGCTGGCCGGCCGCCGCCGGCTGCGGCCGATCCTGATGACCTCGCTGGCCACCATGCTCGGCCTGGTGCCGATGGCGATCGGCCTTGGCGAAGGGGGCGAGCTGCAGGCGCCGCTCGCGCGCGTCGTGATCGGCGGCATCCTCGTCTCGACCATGGTCACGCTGGTGCTCGTGCCGGCGGTCTATACGCTGTTCGAGGAAGGCTTCAGGAAGCCGGCCGTGGGCGGTGGGCAGTAGGCAGCTGGTAGTCTTAGCGCGTGGTGTCTGTCGCCATCGCGCTCGGCAGCAATCAGGGTGACCGGGAGCGGGTGCTGCGTGACGGCGCCGCCGCGCTCGGCGGGCACCTCCGCGATCTGCGCGTCTCGACGTTCCACGACACCGAGCCCGTTGGCGTTGGCGACCAGCCGCGCTTTCTGAACGCCGCCGCGACCGGCTCCACCACCCTCTCCGCCCGGGACCTCCTGGATGCGCTGCTCGACATCGAGCGGCGCTTCGGCCGCGAGCGCCCGTATCCGGGCGCACCCCGCACGCTCGATCTCGATCTCATCCTGTACGGCGATCTCCTCATCAACGAGCCAGGACTCATCGTCCCGCACCCGCGCTTTCGCGACCGCGCGTTCGTGCTCGCGCCGCTCGCGGAGATTGCCGCTGACTCGAAAGATCCGGTGACCGGACGGACGGTCGGGGAACTGCTGGCCGAGTTCCGTGCGTAGGGCGGGTCGCGCGGAGCGGACCCGCGGCACGGCGTTGGCCGCGTGCTTCGCGCGTACCTCACGTCGTGTCATTCGACACTATGCGCGTTGACGTGTTGACCCGTTTGAACTGGTCGTTCTCCGCCGGGGCCCCGGGCTGGCGGCGTGCTACCATCCGCCGCGTCAATGCCTTGAAGCGAAACCCGCACCGCGTGTTGGCCGGTGTCAGCCGCCGGCTAAACGTGAGGTCTAATCAATACTCGTTAGCCACGATCTATCCGTTCACGACTCACGCTATCGCCGCGCCGCTGATGCATCTGTCGATTGCGCCATCGAGCCAGAACGGACTGAAGGTCGAGAGTCAACTCATGATTGACAAGGTCACCACGGTCGCAAAGGTGAAGTTGAAGAGGCGAGTTGGACGACTGGCTGACGAAGACGTTGTTCGCGTCAATCGTGCAGTGCTCGTGTTTCTTGGCCTTGCCGGGTCCAGGGCCAGGTGACCGTATTCAAGGAAGACCACCGCAGATTCCGGACCACTGCGAGACCGTGAGATGCCTCGACGTGGACGCCGGCCCCGCGAGTGCGACGACGTTTCCATGCTCTGGACGACTTTGTCTGCGTAGATCTGGATCATCCCTTGCGGATGAGCTAAGGAGAAGCTAGCATCGACGGACGGCAAGCCGCGTTTCCGTTTCGCCACACGGGTTTCGCCAAAGGAGACCTCATGCGCCGAGGCTTTCGTGCGTTGTTCATCTTGACTGTTCTCGGCAGCTCTGTGCCCGCGAACGCACAAGTAACGGAGTTCTTCGATCGAAGTGCGTTTGTGGGAGGCGCGGGTGCGGTGACGGTTGTCGATTTCGATTCTGAAGGAGCTGGCACCGTTCTGACGGGCAATGAGTTCGCGGCCGCCGGGTTGACGATTGACACGAGCGGATCAGTCGGAGGCGGACCCATCAATATCGTTCAGAATCTTTCCTCCGGATGCTATGGGGCTAATTTCGTTACGGAAGCCAACCTCAATTCGGCTCCCAACGGGATCTCCACGTCAATCACGGCGACCGGCGCGAGTCCGGATCCAGCCGATAACTTTGACTTCATCCTGACTCCTGCAAGGTCCGCTGCCGGTCTGTTCTTAGGGAATCTCGGCAACGGCACTGGAGCCTTTTTGCCCACGACCGTTCAGTTCTTTGACGAGTTTGGGGTCGAGATCGCGCCGCCCCGAATATTATCGGATACCACTCCCGGTTTGATCTTTGGCACGGCCTGCGGACGCCCAAGGTGGGATAACCGGATCTTCTACGGGATCACCAGTGGAATACCGATCAAAACCATCAAGGTGCGCAACGGGGCCAGCGATGGCGACGGCATAACGATCGACGACGTGCAATTCGGTGACCCGGCCGCCCCGGTGGACGCTGACGGCGACGGCGTGCTGGATAACGTTGACGCCTGCCTGGGCACCGAGCTCGGGCAGCCAGTTGGCCCGGATGGTTGTCCGCCGGGGTTTGACGGGGGCGGCCAGAGCGCGACGGTTAACGGCTTCCTGCGTTACGCCAGCCCGGCGGCCAACAGCACGGCGCTTCCCGCAGAAACCCCAGCGTTCAATGTCTTTATCTTCTACGGGAAGACGATCTTGCCGGCGACGTTCGAGGCGACATTGAACCGTGTGCCCTTTGCCGGGTTCACCCCGGCGCCGGGGGCGAAGGAGCGCGTGACAATTCCTCTGAGTCCGGGCCGCAACGTGCTCGTGCTGCGCGTGTCGGGAGTCACGCCGACGGGTCGGACAGCGACGGAGACGGATCGGCTGGTGTTCTTGGTGCCGTAGGGCTTCGTGCGATGAGATTCTCTCTTGGAGGAGTCAGGGGTCTTGGACCGGTTGGCATGTGCTCAAACCGTCCCCGGAACGCTTGGAATCGATCCCAGCGGTTTGTAGGTGAGGGACTGTGCCTAACATCGGTTTCCGGCCGTCGGCAGATCTTCCCTCGATAAAGTAGACACGTCCACCTGACGCAGGGAGGTGTCCATGCCGCACGACTATTCCATCCACCGCACCGGCAGCACACTCCCCTGGCGCGCGACGCCGCCCGTCCGGCGGCCGAGCAGGTCCTCGTTGCCGGCCGCGGCCTGCGCGAAAAGCTGCTCGTGCTCGCGGGATTCGCCGAGGATGACGTCGAGCATCTTGCGGTGGCGCGCGTCGGTCATCGCCTCGACCCTCGGACGCCAGCGCGCCACAAACGCCGCCAGCTGCCGCACGTCGTCCTCATAAATCGTCCGCAGCCGCGCGGTATCGTCCTTCTTCCCCGCCTTCGGCGCCTCCGGCACCGGGAGCGCGGCCGACGCCGGCGGCGGCGCGGCACCGAGCGCCGCCTGCAGCCACTGCAGATGGGTTTCCTCGCGGCTGATGACGTACTGATACGCGTTATTGAAGTCGTAGTGGCTGACCACCCGCGCGCCCGCCACGTGCCGGTCCAGCAGCGCCACGCGTTCGGCGGCGAAGGCGGCTAGCAGCTGCTGCAGTTCGTCCGGCTTCACGCCTGCTTTTCCTTGCAGACGATGCAGACGCGCGTCCAGGGAATCGCGTTCAGCCGCGCCGCGGCCACCGGCTCGCCGCAATCGCGGCAGATGCCGTAGGTGCCCTCCTCGATCCGGCGCAGCGCTTCCTCGATCGCCTGCAGGATTTTCGCATCGGTCTGTTTGAGCTTCAGCTGGATGTGGACTTCGTTGTTGCCGCTGGCCTGGTCCGCCATGTCGCCCTGGCGGCCGGAGTTGCTCTCGACCGTCCACTGCAGGGGCTTTGCCGTGCTCGCACCGAGCAGTTCGCCGCGCTTCTGGAGTAATGCTGTCCTGTAGGTCTCTACGTCCATATATCCCCTGGCTCGATCCCACGGATCTTAGCTATTCGGCGCGCAGCGTGGCAAGCGGCTTGTGCCGCAGGACGTCGACGCTGGCCAGCACGCCGATGGCCGCCACGAGCACCGCGGTCGCCGCGATCCCGCCGATCGTGATCGCCGGCGCTGCGGCCCAGGGCAGATCGAGCGCGTAGCGCGCCACCGCCCAGCTCAACGCGATCGCCCCGAGCGCGCCGACGGTGCCGGCGATCGCGCCGAGCACGCCGTACTCCAGCACGAGCATCGCCGCGATGAGGCGGCTGCTCGCGCCGAGCGTCTTGAGGATCGCCGCCTCGTAGACGCGGCGGAACTTCGTCATCGACACCGCCCCCACCAGAATCAGCCCCCCGCTCAGCAGCACGAGCACGCCGACCACCGTCACCGCCAGCGTCACGTTGTCCAGAATCACCTGAATCGTCTGCAGGATTTCGCGCAGGTCGATGGCGGAGACGTTCGGAAACCGCGCGGCCAGCGCGCCCTGCATCCGGGCGCGGGCGTCGGGGTCGCGCGGCCCCTGCACCGCGGAGATATAGGTGTGGGGCGCCGCGTCGAAGGTGCCGGGCCGGAAGACGAACATGAAGCCGCCGGCGCGGAAGTCCTGCCAGTTGACGCGCCGGACGCTCGCCACGCGCGCCGCGACGACCCGGCCGAGGACGTCGAACCGCATCTCATCGCCGACCTGGATGCGCGAGCCGAGCCGGAAGTTGCCGTCGGTGTCGCGATCGTTGAAGCGCTCCTCGATGGACACTTCGGCCTCGCCCTCGAGCGGCGCGTCGCCCCACCAGCGCCCGTCAATGAGCTCCTCGTTCGCCTCCAGGTTCGGACGGTACGTCACGGTGTACTCGCGCGCCAGGCCACGGCCCCGCGTCTGCTCGTAGCTGTCGAGATTCATCTCGCGGCCCTTGACGGCCACCACGCGCGCCCGCAGCGTCGGCATCATCTTCGGCGGCGGTGCGTCGCCGTTGGCCTCGTCCACGAACGCCGCCACCTGGTCGCGCTGGTCGCGCTGGATGTCGATGAGGAACATGTCCGGCGCCTGGGGCCCGGCCTGGATGGCGAAATCGCGCAGGAGGTTGGCCTGCAGCGTGCGCACGCCGAGGATGAAAAAGGCGCCGAGGCCGACCGCCAGCAGAATGACGCGCGTCTGGTTCCCCGGCCGCGCGATGTGGAGCACGGCCTGCCGCAACGCGAACGACTTCGCATAGCGCAGCGGCTGCACGGCGCGGACGAGCGCCGCCCCGGCCAGCTGCAGCACGACCGACACGGCGACGAACCCGCCCGACAGCAGCAGCCCCACCCGCACCGAACCGGCCTGCCACGACGCCACCGCCACGAGCACCGCCGCGACACCGGAGGTCACCGTCCACTTCAGCCAGTCAAACGCCGGGGGCCGCGGCACGTCCTGCCGCAGCAGGAGCGACGGCTTCACGTGCCGCACTTCGAGCAGCGGCACGAGCGAAAAGAGCAGCGACACGAGCAGGCCAATCGCGAACCCCTGGACGACGGCCGACGGGGTGACGCCGACGTCCACCTTCATCGCCTGCATGAGGTCGCCGACAAATGCGGGCACCGCGGCGAGCGCGCCCGCCGCAAGCGCCACGCCGAGGGCGCTGCCGGCGACGCCGAGCAGCAGCACCTGCGTCATGTAGATCGACAGCACCTCGGTCGAGCTGCTGCCGACGCACTTGAGGATCGCGATGCTGCGCACCTTCTGCTGCACGAAGACGCGCGTGACGCTCGACACGCCGATGCCGCCGAGGACGAGCACGACGAGGCCGACCAGGCTCAGGTAGTTCTCCGCGCGCGCCAGGTTCTCGCCCATCTGGTCTTCGGTGCGGCGGTACCAGCGCACGTTCACGAACTCGTTGGCAAACGCCTGCCGCAGCTCGAGCGCCACCTGTTCGGCAATGGCGTCCGGCACCCGGAGCAGCTGCTGGTAGGCCATGCGGCTGCCGAACGCGAGCAGCCCGGTGCTCTCGAGGGCGGCGCGATCGATGATCACCCGCGGGCCGAGCGTAAACGCGCCGAGCCGGCGGCCGGGCTCCTCGGTGATGACCCCGCGAATCTCGAACGTCTGGGTGCCGATCTGGAGGAGGTCGCCGACCCTGAGCCCGAACTGCGCCAGGAGTTCGGGACGGACGAGCGCGCCCCGGTCGGCCAGTTGCGCGTGCGCATAGCGCCCCTCGCGGAGCCCGAGCGTGCCGTACAGCGGAAACTCCGGTCCCACCGCCCGCAGCTCCGCCATCCGCGCCGCCGGGTTGGCCGGATCGGCCGGCCTCACCATCGTCGGAATCTCGACCGTCTCGGATCGCAGCGTCACGCGGCCCGCGCGCTGCTCCGCCGCCAGCGCGTCGAGCACCTTCGGCGTCCACGGCCGGTTCGTCGCGACGACGACGTCGGCGCCGAGCAGCGTCCGCGCCTCGCCGGCCAGCCCCACGCGGACGCTCTGGATGAGCGACCGCAGCGCCACGATCGAGCCGACGCCGACGGCGATGCAGATGAAGAAGAACAGGAGCCGCTGCCACGAGGCCCGGACCTCGCGCATCGCCATCCGCAGGACGAACGTCACGGGAGCGCCTCCTCCGCCGCATCCACCGGCCGGCCGTCGCAGAGCGACAGCCGCGAGTCGGCCAGCGACGCCAGGCCGGCATCGTGGGTCACGAGCACGAGCGTGGACCCCCTGGACCGGCGCACGTCGAGCAGCAGCTGCATGATGTGCCGTCCGGTCGTCGAGTCGAGATTGCCGGTCGGCTCGTCGGCGAGCACGATCGGCGGATCGTTGGCGAGCGCGCGGACAATCGCCACCCGCTGCTGCTCGCCGCCCGACAGCTGCGAGGGGTAATGATGCCCGCGGTCCGACAGCCCCACTTCGTCGAGCAGCCGCCGCGCGCGCGCCACGGCGTCGCGCCGCCGCATGATCTCCATCGGCACGAGAATGTTCTCGAACGCCGTGAGCGACGGCACGAGGTGGAAGAACTGGAACACGAACCCGATCTTCTCGCCGCGCAGCCGCGCCAGCGCATCCTCGCCGAGCGTCGTGATGTCGGTGCCGTCGATCAGGATCTCGCCCGTCGTGGGCGCGTCGAGGCCCGCGAGCAGACCGAGCAGCGTCGACTTGCCGCTGCCAGACGGACCGACGACC
>JACQZV010000179.1 GCA_016213695.1 Acidobacteriota bacterium
CCCAGCCCGGGACGCTCGGAGGGAATCTCCGAGAGCCGCTCCGCAAGCCGGCTGAGCGGAATGGGCAGGCTGCCGGCAATGAATTTCTGGGCGCGCTCGGAGGGCGCGCGCACGTCGAGGACCACCGGCGGCGCCGGCGAGGCGAGCCGCCCGGCCGCGACCTCCGCGCTGATGCGCTCGGTGGTGACAATGCGCGCGGCGGATCCGTCGGCGCTCCGCAGGCCGCCCTGCAGATACCCGATCACATGGTCGAACCCGATGCGTCCCAGGCGCACGGCCGCTTCCGTTTCGGCGCCCGGGTCGGCCACGATGACGATCGGCTGCTCGCGCGTCAGCACCGTGCCCGCCCACGTCGCATACTGGCCCACCAGTCCGATGTTGATGCTCCCGTCGAGGTGCGCTGCTGCAAACTCGGCGGAGTCCCGCGTATCGAGCACCTGGATGCCCTTCCGCTGCTCAGCCAGCAGCTCGTCGATTGTCAGCGGCTGGAGCTCGCGGGCGAGCGCCTGGTCGAGCGTCTGGCGCTCGCGGCTGTTCAGCACCGCGTCGTACGTGAAATAGGGCGGCGCATCGGGCTGATCGGCGGTGACCAGCTCGATGAACGCCTCTTGCGTCATCGGCTGCAGCGCGTAATTGGACCGCCGCTGCTCGCCGATGGTCGAGACGGTCTCCTGGCTGATCGCCTTGCCGCACAGCGACCCGGCTCCATGCGCCGGGTAGACGAGGCTGGAGTCGGGCAGCCGGAGGACCTTGTCCCGCAGGGACGTATAGAGGAGCCTGCCCAGGTCGGCGGCGGACCAGCCGAGCGATGCCCGCAGGTCGGGCCGCCCGACGTCGCCCACAAACAGCGTGTCGCCGGTCAGGACCGCCCGGGGCGTGACCGCGCTCTCGGCGAGGTCGTACACCAGCAGGCAGATCGATTCGGGCGTATGTCCAGGCGTTTCAAGCGCTTCAAGGCGCACGTCGCCAAACTGGATTCCCTCGCCGTCCCCGAGCGGCTGGAACCGGTATTCCGCCTTCGCCGCGGCGCCCAGGTAGATGGTCGCACCCGTCCGGTCCCGCAGCTCCAGGTGACCCGCCAGAAAGTCGGCGTGGAAATGGGTCAGGAACACATGGGCGATCCGGAGGCCGTGCTGGTCCGCACACTCCAGATAGGCCCCGATATCCCGCTGGGGGTCGACGACGGCCGCCGTGTGGCTCCGCTCGTCGCCAATCAGGTAGGAGGCATGGGCCAGACAGTTGAGATAGAACTGCTTGAGGATCATCGGAGGCAGGTGTAGACTCGGCCGGACATCGGGCAGGTTATACGCATGTCGTACTCACGACGTAACTTTATCAAGGGTGTCATCGCCGGGGGTGCCGTCGCCACCTCCGCAGGGTACCTGTTTCGGGGCTCGGGGCCCCTGTTCGGTCAGACGTCGGCGCCCGGGTCGGTCGAACGCCTGGTCACGCTGAACGTCAACGGGCAGACGCGGCGCGTCGACGTACTGAAGCAGGAAACGCTCGCCATGACGCTCCGCTACAAGCTGGGGCTCACCGGCACCAAGCTTGGCTGCGACCGCGCCGAGTGCGGCGCCTGCACGGTGCTCGTGGACGACGTGCCGCGCTATTCCTGCTCCGTGCTCACCCACACCGTCCGCGGCGGCCGCATCGTCACCATCGAAGGACTGGCGCGGGCGAATGGCGCGCTGCATCCGGTGCAGCAGGCGGTCGTGGACGAGCAGGGGTTCCAGTGCGCGTTCTGCCTCCCCGGGTTCGTCATGGCGGCGGTCGGCTTCCTCAAGACGAATGCGACGCCGACGCGTGAACAGCTCGCGCACGGCATCTCGGGCAACCTGTGCCGCTGCCAGGACTACGACAAGATTCTGACGTCGCTCATGCGCGGCGCGGAGTATCTGCGGAGGAGCACCACGTAATGGCGGAACGACTCATCGGCCGCAATTACACGCCTCCGGACCTGGTGGCGAAGGTCACGGGGCGGGCGCGCTACGCGGAAGACTTCCGCGCCGACGGCATGCTGTTCACCAAGCTCCTGCTCAGCCCGATGCCGCACGCGCGCGTGCGGCGCATCGACGCGAGCGCCGCGCTGGCGATGCCGGGGGTGAAGGCGGTGCTCACCGCCGACGACCTGCCCGATCTCGGCGGCGGCGAGCGGGCGCTCACCAACGAGCCGGTCTACGCCGGCGAGCCGATCCTGGCCGTCGCGGCGGTGGACGAGCTCACGGCCGCCGAGGCGATCGAACGGATCGAAGTCGACCTCGAGCCACTGCCTTTTGTCACCGATCCGCTCGACAGCCTCCGCCCCGGCGGGCCGAACGCGCGCCTGGAGGGGAACGCCTGGGGCGCGCCGCTGCCGGGCGGCCAGGGGCCCGGCGCGCCGGCGCCGCTCGTCACGCTGAAGTGGACGCCGCAGGACTTTGCCGAGGCCGACATGGGCCGCCTGCCGATGGGCAAGCCGCTCGAGGAGTGGGCCTACGGCGATCTGGACGGCGGCTTCGCGGGCGCCGCGCTCGTGCTCGACGAGACGTTCGTCGTGCAGTCGACCTGCCATCACCCGATGGAAACGCGCAGCGCGATGGCGTACTGGCAGAACGGGAAGCTGTTCATCCACGCCTCCACGCAGAGCGTCGCGCAGACGCGGGGCAACATCGCGCGCTGGGTCGGGATGAGCCCGTCCGACGTGATGCTCATCTGCGAGTACACCGGCGGCGGCTTCGGCAGCAAGGGCGGCGGCGCGGTGTCGAGCGTGATCCCGGCGTTTCTCTCGCGCAAGGCGAACGCGCCGGTCATGATGCGCATCACGCGCGAAGAGGAAAGCTACATCGGCCGCGCCCGGACGAACATGACGGGGCGGGCCCGCATCGGTTTTGCGAAGGACGGCCGCATCACGGCCCTCGATCTCTACATCGTCCAGGATTGCGGCGCGTACGGGCCGCTCGGCGATCACCGGTCGGCGGGGCTGGCGGCGTCGCTCATCTACCAGCCGCCCGCGATGCGGTGGCGCGCCGTCAACGTGATCACCAACACGCCGCCGCGCTCGCAGCAGCGGTCGCCCGGGCCGATGCAGGCCAACGGCATCATCGAGCCGGTCATCACGAAGGCGGCCAGGCAGCTCGGCGTCGACCAGGTGCAGATCCGCCGGATGAACTCGCCGGAAGGGAAGGCGGCGTTCGGCCCGGCGGCGGGCCCCGGCGGCCAGCGCGCGCACGTGACGAGCGCGTTCATCAAGCAGGCGCTCGACCGCGGCGCCGCGCAGTTCGACTGGGAGGCGCGCAAGGCGCGCGCCGGCCAGCGCCAGGGGTCGAAGATCCGCGGCGTCGGGGTGGCCGTCGGACCGCACGGGGCGGGGTCGATCGGCTTTGACAGCATCATGACGATCCGCCCCGACGGACGGCTCTACGTGCAGTCGGGCGTCGGCAATCTCGGCACGCATTCGGTGATCGATCTGGCGCGCGTCGCGGCCGACGTGCTCGACATGCCGTGGGACAAGGTGGAGGTGATCTGGGGCGACACCGGCAAGCACCTGCCCTGGACGTGTATGTCGGTCGGCAGCCAGACGACGCACGCGATGACGCGCGCCAACCACGCGGGCGCGATGGACACCCGGCGCAAGCTGCAGGAAATCGCGGCGCGCGACCTCGGCGGCTCACCCGACGACTACGACATCGGCGGCGAGCGCGTGTACCGCCGCGGCGCCCCGGGCCGCGGGCTGAGCTACGCGCAGGCGGCGCGGCGCGCCATCGAGCTCGGCGGCAAGTACGACGGCCACGCGGTGCCCGAGGACATCAACCCGATGACGAAGGAATCGGCGGCGAGCCTCGTCGGCCTCGGGCTGATGGGTATCGCCAAGGACAACTACCCGCGCGACGGCGTCACCTACTCGTTCGTGGTCGGCTTTGCCGAAGTCGAGGTCGACATCGAAACAGGGAAGACGACGCTCATCGATTATCTGGGGGTGGGCGACGTGGGGACGGTCATCAATCCGCGCAGCCTGCTCGCGCAGATCAAGGGCGGGAGCTGCCTCGGCATCGCGCACGCGCTGTTCCAGAAGGCCGTGGTCGATCCGCGCTACGGCGTGACGCTCGGCGACCGCTTCCATTACAGCAAGCCGCTGTCGATTCTCGACGTGCCGGCGAGCATGAAGGCCGACGCGCTCGACATCGCCGATCCGGAGACGCCGGTCGGCGCCCGCGGCGTGGGCGAGCCGCCGGTCGGCGCCGGCTACGGCGCCGTGCTGAACGCGATTGCCGACGCGGTGGGGGAGGATGTCTTCCGGCGCGCGCCGGTGACCGCCGACATCGTCCTGACGTCGCTTGAAAACGGCCGGCGCATGCACGATCCCCTGAGAGCACACGTCTGATGGCTGTGATCCGCGATCCGATGCCGGCGTTCGAGCTGTTCCAGCCGACCTCCGTCGAGGACGCGCAGGCGCTGCTGCGCCGCTACGGCGCCGGCGCGTGGGTGCTGGCCGGCGGTCTCGACAGCTTCGACTGGCTCAAGGACCGCATCAAGCGGCCCGAGGCGGTCGTCGATCTGAGCGGCATTCCGGAGCTCCGGGGCGTCCGGGCGCGCGGCGACGGCCTTGAGATCGGCGCGATGACCACGCTCACCGAGGTCGTGCGCCACGGCGTCGTTCGCGAGCGCTACGCGCTGCTGCTCGACGCGGCCGAAGCGGCGGCCTCGCCGCAGATTCGCAACCAGGGTACCCTCGGCGGCAACGTCTCGCAGGACACGCGCTGCTGGTACTACCGCGCCGGCTGGCCCTGCTACCGCGCGGGCGGCAACATCTGTTACGCGGACACGCCGGAGTCGATCAACCGCGAGCACGCCATTCTCGGCGCCGACCGGTGCGTCGCGGTCAACCCGTCCGACACCGCGCCCGCGCTCATCGCGCTCGACGCGCAGATGGTGATTCGCGCGGCCAACGGTGGCGAACGCGTCGTCGCGGCGGAAGACTACTTTGTCGGCCCCGGCAAGGACATCACGCGCATGACGGTCCTCCAGCCGGGCGATCTGCTCACCGCCATCCGGCTGCCGGGCGCATGGGCGGGGGCGCGGTTCTACTTCGAGAAGGTGCGCGACCGGCAGGTGTGGGACTTCGCGCTCGTCAGCGTGGCGTCGGCGATGGTCGTCGGTGCCGGCGGTGCGATCGAGCGCATGCGCCTGGCGGTGAACGGCGTGGCGGCGCGGCCGCTCCGCCTGCAGGCCGTCGAGGATCTGGTGCGCGGCCGTCCAGCCAACGAGGCCACCGCGGCCGTGGCCGCAAACCTCGCGATCGCAGGGGCGCAGCCGCTCCGCTTCAACGCCTACAAAGTGCCGCTCATGCGCAACCTCGTCAAGCGCGCCATCCGCGGCGTCGAGGCCACCACGTGGGCATCCTGACCTGGGGACGCAATCCCTGGGACCAGCCGATCCTGACGCACATCTCGTGGGATCTGTTCTGGGCGTCGCTCTTTGCGGGCGTCGCGTTCTTCGTGGCCCACGCCGGTTACATGGTGTTCTCGACGCACCGCAAGCGCCACGCCAGCGAAACCGACGCGATGGAGGCCGCGCGCGCCGACCTGCCGCCGCGCATCGTCCGGCATTCCGGGGTCGCGCGGGCGTTTCACTGGGTGATGGCGGCGGCGATGTTCACGCTGCTCCTCACGGCGTTTCTGCCGATCGCCGGCGTGAAGTTCGCCTGGGTCACGTGGCACTGGACGGCCGGCCTCGTCCTCACCGGGTCGATCGTCTTCCACATCGTCCATGCGACGGTGTGGCTCGATTTCTGGTCGATCTGGGTGGGCCCCGCCGATCTCCCTGAACTGAGGGCGGAAGTCCTGCGCGAGCTGGGCCACGAGGTGCCGGGTCCGCGGCCCGGCAAGTACCCGCTCGGCAACCGGCTGTACCACCTCGTCATCGTGCTGGCCGCGCTCGGCGTCGTCGCCAGCGGCCTCGTCATGATGGTGCGCGTGCGGACGCCGTTCTTCACCCGCAACCCGTACCTGTTCAGCGACGCCACGTGGGGGGGCACCTACGTCCTGCACGGCCTGGCGGGCGTGGCCCTGGTCGGCCTCGTCATCGCGCACGTGTACTTCGCGGTCCGGCCCGAGAAGTGGTGGATCACGAAATCGATGATCGTCGGCTGGATCACACGCCGGCAGTACCTCGAGCACCACGATCCCGATCGGTGGGCGGTGAACGCCGGCCCAGAGCCCAGGGCCTGAAGCCCGCCCCCCCGTGCGTCGCGACGTTCAATCCCGCATCGACACAATCGAAGAAGCGTACGAGTTCATGCTGGCGTACGCGGCGCAGGGGCTCTCCGGCGACGCCGGCAGCCAGTCGGGCGGGCAGCTCCGCGAGCTGCTGACGCGCGCCGCCACGGCGCTTGACGGCCTTGGCGGCGCCCTTGCCTCCCTCGTCGTCGAAGAGCGTCTGGAGCCGGCGGCGCGATATCGCGACTATCTGGCCGTGGTGGACCGCGACGCGCGCGACAGCCTCGCGGCCATCGAGCTGGTGCTGGCGCAGCCGGTCATCAGCTCGCAGCTCGTCGATAACCTCAACGCGTCCATGCACCTGCGCGCGCTGCTGACCGATCTGTTTCTCATCGACGAGATCCTGAAGAGCCAGCCGGCCGCAGCCGACCACGTCTAGGCGGGTTCGCCTCGCTCCTCTTCGCCATGCTCGGCGGAACCCGCCCTGTGTACGCAGGCCGGGGCTCGCCCCGAGCGGAGTCGAGAGGCGGCCCCGGCGTCATCGTCGCCGGCGGTTCTCGACGGCCGCTTCGTACGCGCCGCGCAGCGCGGCGGCGGACCACGTCCATGAGACCTGGCGCGCGCGGGCCAGGCCGCGCGCGGCGCACGCGACGGCGAACTCGCGGTCGGTCACCATCCGGCGGATGGCCGCCGCCAGCGGCTCGGCGCGATCGGCGTCGACGAGCATCCCGGCATCGCCGAGCACTTCGGGCAGCGCACCGCGGTCGGCCGCCACCACCGGGATGCCCGCGGCCATCGCCTCGAGCACGGGAATGCCGAAGCCTTCGTCGAGCGACGGCACGACGACCAGCCGGGCCCCCGCGTAGGTCTGCTCCTTGTCGGCGACGTATCCGAGATAGCGGCTGTGACCGGCCAGCGGCGCCTGCGACAGGCGGTGGAGCCACGCTTCCCCGTCAGTCGTCATGCGCCCGGCGACGACCAGCGGCGGCATGTCGCGGTGGTGTTCGAGCAGGCGGCTGTAGGCGTCGAGCAGCACCCCCAGGTTCTTCCGTTTCTCCAGCGTGCCGATGAAGAGCACGTAGCCGTCCGGCGGCACGTGCGGCTCGCGCCCGAGCGACGACCAGGCGGGCGGCCCCGGCGGGCAGACATGAACCGCCTCGTCCCTCACGCCGAACGCCTTGCGCACGAGCGCCCCCGTGTAGCGCGAGTTGACGACGATGGCATCGGCGCGGCGCGCGTGCCGCGGCGCCAGCGCCGCATAGTCGCGCCGAATCTCCGCGCGGGTGGACTCCGGGGCGGCGAGAAAGAACAGGTCGTGAATCGTCACGATCTGCGCGGCATGGCGGGCCGGCATGAGCAGCGGATGGGCCGCATGGACCACGTCGGGGCTCACGCCGAGCATCTCGACGGATGGCCATTCGAGCCGATGCCACAGGGCGTTCAGCACCCGGACCGGGATGCGCAGGTCGACCACGCGCGCGCCGAGCTCGGCGGCGAGGTTCGCCGCCGGCCGGTCCTTCCACGAACTCGTGAACACGGAGATCTCGTCGGCCGCCGACGCGGGAAGCCGCGTCAGCGCGCTGATGAGGTGGTGCATGTACTCGCCCACGCCGGTCCGCTCGCGGAGGGCCGGCCGGTAATCGATCAGAATCCTCATTGACGGATCGACGAATCCGCGAATCGACGCACTGGATTCCGGGCTCGTGAAATTCGCAAATCCGTCACTCCGCCAGTTCGCAGATGGTGTTCAGTAGATCGGCTGCCAGGTCACGAAGAAGATGACGAACAGCGTGCGGAAGACGAGCGACACCATCAGCGTGGCTTCGTGCGCGCGCGCCGTCGTCATGCTGCCGACGAGCATGAAGGCGGGGAAGAGCACCGAGGTGTACCGGCCGAGGCCCTCGAGCGTGTTGCTGCTGAGTGGGACAAGGAGGCTCACCAGCACGTACACGCCCAGCGCGACCCCGAGGCGGCGGAAGACGAGCGGCGTGAGCGCGAGAAAGATGAGGGCCGTGGCCGTCTGCAGCAGCTCGAACGTGGCGATGTCCGACACGAAGAAGTAGTCGTACGGACCCTGCTGGACGAAGGCGGCGATCACGCGCTGGAGCTGCTGCCAGGGTGGGTGGCCGAGCGAATAACCCCAGTGCGACTGCGCTGCCATCCACCCCAGCGGATCGCCCGTCAGCGCGTACACGTACGCCGAGAAGCCGGCGAACGCCAGCGGAATCGGCGCGAATGCCGCCACCCGCCAGGCGAACGCGCGGACGGCCGGCCGGTCGCGCGCGGCCAGCAGTGCCAGCGGCAGCGCAATCAGCACTCCGTTGGGGCGGGCCAGCGTCGCGAGGGCGCCCCAGAACCCCGCCGCCCGCCAGCGGCTCTCATGCGCGCGGCTCACGGCCAGCACACTGGTCAGCAGGAAGACCGATTCCGAATAGACGCGCGCCAGGAACAGCGACCACGGAAACACGGCGATGTAGAGCACCGTGCGGCGCGCGACCTCGCGGCTGCCGAAGAGGCGCTCGGTGAACCGGTGAATCGCCACCAGCGCCAGCAGGTACGCAGCCAGCGCCACGACGATGCCGGCGATCCAGGTGGCGCGCTCGCCGCCGCCGAACGGCGCGGCCGCCGCGCGCATCAGCATCGGGTACAGCGGGAAGAACGCGACGCTGCTTTGCGCGTCGGTCCGGAAGTAATACCCGTGCGTGGCGATGTCCCAGTACCAGCCCGAATCCCAGGCGGCGAAGACCTCCATGAACTTGCTGTTGGAGAACGGCACGGTGAAGCCGCGGGGTATCGCGGGCCGGAATACCAGATTCGCGACAAACGCGGCCGCCAGCGAGGCCGCCCGGACGGTGATGACGGCGAACAGCGTGTCCCGGACAGCAGGGGACACGCGGGCCGTCGCGAATTCCCACCTGGCAGCGACGCGGTGAGCTGCCGCATGGATCAGGTCGGCCAGCCAGGAATGGCCGCCGACGGCAATCCGCAATGGCACGAGGACGACGAGCGCGAGGATCGGCTTGCCCGCCTGATGGACGCTGAGGATGCCGAGTTCGGCGCCGCCGGCCAGCACGATCAGGGACAGGCCGGCCACGTAGGCAGCGATGAGCACATCGAGCCCCGAGAGCAACGCAAGCTGAGCCATGGGGGGCGGCATTGTAGCGACCGGGACCCGGCGGCGCCTATCCCGTTAAGACTCTACACCGGCGGGTCCGCCTCGCCGGCATTCCCTGCGCTCGGCGGAACCCGCCCCACGTTCATCCGGCTACCGGATCTGATCGGCCAGCAGCGCCACGGTGAGCGCGTAATAGTGCGCACAGTTGTACTTGAGGATCGCGTCGTAATTCTCGTACACGAGGAACGTGCGCGTATCGGTCGCCACCAGGCCGGCCTTGACGTCGCTCCTCGGCAGTGGCGTGCCGTCGATGCGCCGGACGCCCAGCCGCTGCCACCGGTCGAGCGGAATCCGCTCGGTCATGTTGCGCATCGCATAGCACCCCTCGGTGCGGCGGCTGACCTCTCTGTCGATCCGCTCGCGCGCGGCGCGTGCGACACGCACCTCCCGTCCCCAGGTGAACGCGTCGTCCCAGCCGGACTCCTCGAGGTAGTGGGCGATGGAGGCGAGCGCGTCGGGCGTGGACCGCCAGATGTCCGTCCGGCCGTCGCGGTCGAAGTCCTCCGCGTATTTCAGGTAGTTCGACGGCATGAACTGCGGCTGGCCCATGGCCCCGGCCCAGGACCCCGTCATGCTCCCGGCGTCGATGCGGCCGCGCGACACCATGGTCAGCGCGTCGAACAGCTCGCCGCGGAAGTAGTCGGCGCGGCGCGGCTCCCAGGCCAGGGTCGCCAGCGCCTGAAAGACCGGGGTGGTGCCGGTCACGCGGCCGTAGCGGGTTTCGATGCCCCAGATGGCGAGGACGAACCGGCGCTGAACGCGGTACGCCTGCTCGAGGCGGGCGAGCAGCGCCCCATGCTCGCGCGCCAGCTCGCGCCCACGGCGGGCGAACGGCCGCGTGATGCGGGCGCGGTAGTACCGGGCGAATCCGACGACGAGCTCGGCCTGCGCGCGATCGTTCCGGATCACGCGCTCGAGCGGCGTGAGGCCGGCGAGCGTCTGGCCGACGATCCGATCGCTGTAGCCGCGGTCGCGGGCCTCCTCGATCAGCTCTTCGAGCCACTGGTCGAACGGCCGGGGCGCCTTGACGGCCTCGACCGGCAGGTCCTGCGGCGGGGCGACCAGCGTGGCGGCAAGCGCGAGGGCCAGGAGGCGCACAATTCATTATGCTCCGCTTGCATTTTGCGCCCCGGTCCGGTCTAATTCGTCGGGGGTTCGATCCCCATTAACCATTTGCGCCAGCTGGAGTAATGCGATGGCCTACACGCTCAATGTGAACGGAAAGTCGACCGTGGTCGATGTGCCGGCGGACATGCCGCTGCTGTGGGTGCTCCGGGACGTCATGAGCCTCAAGGGGACCAAGTTCGGCTGCGGGATCGGCCAGTGCGGCGCCTGCACCGTCCACGTCCGCGGCCGCGCCGTGCGCGCCTGCCAGACACCGGTGTCGGCGGCCGCCAACACGCCGATCACGACGATCGAAGGGCTCTCGGCCGACGGCACGCATCCGTTGCAGGTGGTGTGGCAGGAGATCGACGTGCCGCAGTGCGGCTACTGCCAGGCCGGCCAGATCATGTCGGCGGCGGCGCTGCTCTCGACGACGCCGCGGCCCTCCAACGAGGATATCGACCGCGCGATGAACGGCAACCTCTGTCGCTGCGGGACGTACCTGCGCATCCGCGAGGCGATTCACAAGGCCGCCACCATGCTGTCGGGCCGGGCGCCACAGACCGCCCGCGCTTCCCGCTAGGAGGACGCCATGCAGACCATGACGCTGGATCGTCGCTCCTTCCTCCGTGTGACCGCGCTCGCCGGCGGCGGCATGATGGTCGCCGCGTATCTGGATCCGGTGGCGAGCGTCTTCGGTCAGGCGCCGCAGGCGCCGCCCGTCGGGTTCCTGCCGAACGCGTTCGTCAAGGTGACGGCCGACAACCTCGTCACCATCATCGCGAAGAACCCCGAGATCGGGCAGGGCGTGAAGACATCGCTCCCGATGCTCATCGCCGAGGAACTGGAAGTCGACTGGGACAAGGTGCGCATCGAGCAGGCCGACCTCGACCAGACGAAGTACGGCCCGCAGAACGCGGGCGGCAGCACGGCGACGCCGATCAACTACGACCCGCTGCGGAAGGTGGGCGCGTCGGTGCGGCAGATGTTCATCGCCGCCGCGGCGCAGACGTGGAACGTGCCCGCCGGCGAGTGCTACGCCGCCTCCGGCTCGGTCCACCATCGGCCGAGCGGCCGCACGATGACCTACGGGCAGCTGGCGGCCACGGCCGCGACGCTCACGCCGCCCGACATGAACAGCGTGCCGCTCAAGCCCGCGTCGAGCTTCGGCATCATCGGGCAGGCGAAGGGCGGCGTCGACAACCGCAACATCGTCACCGGCCGGCCGACCTTCGGCATCGACTTCACGCTGCCCGGGATGCTGTACGCGGTCTACGAGAAGTGCCCCGTCTACGGCGGCACCGTCGTCAGCGCGAATCTCGACGAGGTGAAGGCGCTGCCCGGCGTCCGGCACGCGTTTGTCGTGGCCGGGACGACCGACACGCGCGGCCTCATGCCGGGCGTGGCGATCGTGGCCGACAGCTGGTGGCAGGCGCAGAGCGCGCGGCGGAAGCTGCGCGTGACCTGGAACGAAGGGCCCACCGCGTCGCAGAGCAGCGAGGGGTTCGCCAAGCAGGCGGCGACGATTTCGAAGCAGAAGCCGGGCTTCGCGCTGCGCGTGGACGGCAACGTCGATCAGGCGATCGCCGAAGCGTCGAAGGTGATCGAGGCCGCCTACGCGTATCCGTTCATTTCGCACGCGCCGCTCGAGCCGCAGAACTGCACGGCGCACTATCACGACGGGCAGATGGAAATCTGGGCGCCCACGCAGACGCCGCAGGCCGGGCGCCAGCTCGTGGCGAGCGCGCTGAACATCCCGCCGGAGAAGATCACGATTCACCTGCAGCGGGCGGGCGGCGGCTTCGGCCGGCGGCTGCCCAACGACTACATGGGCGAGGCGTGCGCGATCACCAAGGAACTCGGCGTGCCGGTGAAAGTGCTGTGGACGCGCGAAGATGATATGACGCACGACCACTACCGGCCCGGCGGCTTCCACTACCTGCAGGGCGGCCTCGACGCCGCCGGCAAGCTGGTGGCGTGGCGCAACCACTTCGTCAGCTACGGCGACAACAGCAAGGGCGCGCAGGGGTTCGTGAACTCGGCCAACATCAACGCCGTCGAGTTCCCGGCGCGCTTCGTGCCGAACTTCGACTTCCAGGCGACGCTCATGCCGCTCGGCGTGCCGACCGGCGCGCTGCGCGCCCCGCGCAGCAACGGCTTCTCGTGGGTGTTCCAGTCGTTCATCGACGAGCTCGCGCGGGCGGCCGGCAAGGATCCGCTGCAGTTCCGCCTCGACATGCTGGCCGGTCCGGGCATGCCCGAGCCGACCGAAGGGGCCGACGGCTTCACCGCGTCGCGCATGCGCGGCGTGCTGGAGCTGGTGCGCGAGAAGTCGGGGTGGGGCACCAAGAAGTTCCCTGCGGGCCGCGCGCTCGGCGTGGCGTGCCAGTACGCCCACCGGGGCTACTTCGCGCACGTGGCCGACCTCAGCGTCGACTCGAGCAACCGCGTGACGGTGCACAAGGTGTGGGTGGCGGCCGACATCGGCAGCCAGATCGTCAACCCGAGCGCCGCGATCAACCAGTCGCAGGGAGCGGTCGTCGAGGGCATGAGCCACCTGATGAACTGGGAGATCACCTACGAGCGCGGCCGCGCGGTGCAGAAGAACTTCGACGCGTACCGGCCGACGAGGCTGGTGCAGGCACCGCCCGAGGTCGAAGTGCACTTCCTGAAATCCGACAATCCGCCGACCGGTCTCGGCGAGCCCGCGCTGCCGCCGACGCTCGGCGCGATCAGCAACGCGATCGCGACGGTGACCGGCAAGCGGATTCGCTCGCTCCCGCTCGCCAAGAGCGGCTTCAGCTGGGCGTGAACCTGAGAACCGGGTTCATGGGTGCTCGGGTGCTCGGGTGCTCGGGTTCCGGTTCAGGGGTGCTCAGGTTCACGGGTGCACAGGTGGTTCCTCGGGTTCGGTGAACCGTGAACCACCTGTGCACCCTGAACCCCTGAACCCCTGAAC
>JACQZV010000178.1 GCA_016213695.1 Acidobacteriota bacterium
AAGCTGTTCAAGACCAACGTCTGGCGCATCTACGACGCGCTGGACCTCAGGGATCCCGACCGACAGGTGGCGTGCTACGACGATGGCGTCGGGACGTCGACGTTTGCGCCGCTGGCGATCCTGGGCGGCGCGGTCGGGTTCGGCCTGAAGCGGAACGTCCTGCGCCTCTATCGCTTCCTGTGCGAGCAGTACGAGCCGGGCGACCAGATCTATGCGTTCGGCTTCAGCCGCGGTGCGTTCACCATCCGGATGCTCGTGGCCCTCATCGCGGATCAGGGGATCGTCCGGGTCCGCGCCGACAAGTACGTCGGCGCGACCGGTGCGCCGCCACCCGCGTCCGGGCCTGCCGGCGACGGCCTGGCGCGTACCACGATGACCGGCAGTGAGCTGCGGCGACTGTCAAAGCGCGCGTATCAGCGATTCCGCTTCAACAAGTTCGACCACGGGCGGCAGCCGCTCGTCAGATTGGCCCGCGCCCTGCGGAACGCGTTCGCTCGACTCCGCGACGGCAGGCGCACGTACGTCCCCGGGTGCAATTACCACCTCCCCGAAGGTGGCATCAGGTTCGTAGGATTGTGGGACACGGTCGACGCGTACGGCCTCCCGATCGACGAGCTCACCAAGGGCGTGGACACGTGGATATGGCCGCTGTCGTTTCCGGAGCTCGAACTGTCCAGGGTGGTCGCGAAGGCCTGTCACGCGCTGTCGCTTGACGATGAGCGGCACACGTTTCATCCCGTGTTATGGGACGAGTCGAAGGAAACCGTCGACGCGGCGAACGGCCTGGACGGCGAGCGCATTTCGCAGGTCTGGTTCGCTGGCGTGCACGCCAATGTTGGAGGCGGCTATCCGAACGACGCGCTGTCGGCCGTGTCGCTGCACTGGATCGCCGAGGAAGCGGCGAATCGAGACCTCATTTTTCTCGATGAGATGCTCCGCCACGCGACAGAGAAGCGCGACCCGCTGGGCCGGATGTACGACTCGCGGCGCGGCCTTGCCGGCTACTACCGCTATAACCCGCGCAAGATCGAATACCTGACCAACGGCCAGACGCACGAGCAGGGCTTCTTCGGCGGGACGTGGCCGAAGCCGAGGCCGACTGTCAAGATCGCGCGGCCGAAGATCCACGAAAGCGTCTTCACGCGGATCCAGGCTGCTCCCGATTTCTACGCGCCGATCGGCCTGCCGAAGGATTATGCGGTCGTCACCGCGGCCGGCCGCATTCTCTCGGGCGCGGACAACGCGTATGAGAGCGCCGCGGAAAGCGCGATGCGCGTCCGTGCGCAGGAGGTGGCCTGGAACCTCGTCTGGTGGCGGCGAATCGTCTATTTCATGGCGGTGTTCGTCTCGCTGGGCATGCTCGTCTGGCCCCTGCGGGATGACGCCGACGCCATCGTCGAGATTGCCGAGCGCGGCGGCAGGTCGCGCATCGTCGAGTTCATGGGCGGCTTTCTCCCGCAGATGGCATCACCGTGGGTGAACTATTACGCCGCGGCGCCGCTGGAGCTGGCGGTGTGGCTGGCCCTGCTCGCCGCGGCGTTGTGGGCCGGCCGCACGGTGCGGGCGTCGATTGGCGATTGCATGCACCGGATCTGGCGCTACGTGCTGGCGAAGGTCCCGCCGCCCGAACTCACGCTGCCGGAACCGCGGGGAATGCTGTACCGGGCGCGGCAGCACCCGTATTATCACGGCTCCTTTGCGGTGTTCCGCCGCCTGCTGCTGCCGCACGCATTCGGCCTGCTCGTATTCAGCTATCTGGTGGGAGGCGCCAACCGGATTGCGTTCGAAGCGGCCCACACCGTCGGCCTGCTGTGTACGGACAGCGCGGCCACGACGCCGGTCGGCCCGGAGCGCGTGCAACGCGCATTCGTGACGGGCGCATCCTGCGCAGGCACGGGTCTGCGCCTCGAGCCCGGCGAGCAGTACGAGATGACCGTCGCTTTCGCCGGGGCGAGCGACGGCAGTGTGCCGGTGACGCGATCGGCCGGATTCGGCGTGCTGTCAACCGGTCTCACGCTGCGCCAGCGAACGGTGTTCCTGCTGGCGTCTCCATTCAAACGGGTGTGGCGTGCCAACTGGTTCGCGGTCGTCGCGCGCGTCGGCCCGGGCGGCGTGGAGCAGATCCCGTTGCGGGGGCGGCCGACCCGGTTCACCGCGCGCAACGGCGGAGAGCTGTTCGTGTTCGTCAACGACGCCATCGCACCGGTCGCGTACCTTGCCGGCATCGGTACGCGATTCGGGTGGAGCGCGTTCTACGGCAACAACAGCGGCGCGGCCATTGTCACGATCAGGCTCGTGACGGCCGGCACCTGATCGCGGACGTCGGTCGGCCTCGACGCCGCCGAGCTGTTCGACGGCCCCGCTGCGGTGCTCGGCAGGCCCCCGCAGTCGGAGTATCATCTCCCCTGCAATCCACCCGTCTCACGGATTCTGGAGGCTAGAGATCGATGAAGAGGCATCTGACCATCCCGGCCCTGTGCGTGCTGGCGCTCTATGCCGCCCTCGGCGCGCAGACCGCTGCGCCGCGCTATCGATACGACCCCGAGTGGCCCAAGCCGCTGCCGAACAAGTGGAAGATGGGAGGCGTCACCGGACTGGCCGTCGACAAGGACGACAACGTCTGGGTGTACGACCGCCCGAACGATCTGACCGAAATCGAGCTCGAGGCCGAACTCACGCCGCCCATTGCCGATTGCTGCGTCCGGCCCCCGTCGATGATCCATATCGACAAGAACGGCACGGTCATCGGGTCGTTCGATGCGCCGCAGGGCCACGGCATGGATATCGACAGCAAGGGGTTCGCGTACCTCGGGCAGGACACCGTGCGCAAGTACGACACGCGCACCGGCATGCTCACCGGCGAGATCGCCCGCACGCCGGAGCGGGAAGGCGGCGGTGGCGGTGAAGGTGGGCGCGGCGCGGCGCCGCGCATGCCCGGCCGCGGCAGCCAGGGCCCGGTGGCTGGATTTCTCACGCCCCCCGGCGGCCGCCCGGCTCCCAACCCGGACGCGATGGCGAAAACGGCCGCCGCGCGCGCCGCGTTCCGCATGAAATATCCGCCGACGACGCCGATGATCGTCGGCGGCATCGAGGAGATCCGGCTCGACGAGGCGGCCAACGAGATCTACGTCGCCGACAACTACCTCAACGGCCGCGTGATGGTCTTCGCGCTCGATACGCTGGCCTTCAAACGCGGGTGGGGCGCCTACGGCCACACGCTGACCGAGATCAGCACGAACGACGCCGACCACGCGTACAAGCCGAACGGGCCGATGCCGAAGGAGTTTGCCGGCCACCTCACGCTGAACTTCTCGAATGACGGCCTCGTCTACGCCGCCGATCGCAACGCGAACCGCATTCACGTCACCGACAAGCAGGGGAAGTTCGTCAAGGAGTTCATCCTGGCGCCGTACACGGGCATCGGCGGATCGACCGGCGGCGTCGGCTTCTCGCCTGACAAGGAGCAGCGGTACCTCTACATCTCGGACCTCACGAACAACCACG
Organism: Acidobacteriota bacterium; assembly: GCA_016213695.1. Classification (GTDB taxonomy): domain Bacteria; phylum Acidobacteriota; class Vicinamibacteria; order Vicinamibacterales; family UBA2999; genus DATCJA01. The sequence continues at coordinate 3,505 of JACQZV010000178.1, forward strand.
TCTGGTTCCTCAACCGATCCGACGGCAAGGTCGTGGGCACGCTGGGGAGCATGGGCGACAGCGGCGGGCAGTTTTACGGGCTGCACATGATCGCCGTCGATTCGAAGGGCAACATCTACACGGGTGAGGTGTTTGCGGGCGAGCGCGTGCAGCGCTTCGTGCCGGCCGACAGCCCGCGAGGGAAGGTCCTCGAGCAGCTCTCGCGGACGGCGTTGAACTAGGCGCTCTCAGGCTTCCGGTCCGCTCTCAGGCCGAGCCGCCGCGTGGCGTTCTTTCCACGGGAACACGGCGCCTACGGCCAGCTCCTGTTTCCGCTGATCACCGCGCTCGGCGTCGCCGGCGTATCGCCGGCGGCGCTGCTCGTGGCGCTGGCGGCCGTTGCCGGCTTTGTCGCGCACGAGCCGCTGCTCGTGCTGGCGGGCGGGCGCGGCGTCCGCGCCGTCCGCGAGCGGCGGGCGCCGGCCGTGCGGTGGCTGGCGATCTGGGGCGCGCTGGCCTGCGTGGCCGGCATCGCGGCCTTCTGGATGGTGCCCGCCCGCATCCGCTGGTCGTTTCTCCTGCCGCTCGTGCCGGCCACGCTGCTGGCATTGACGTTCTTCACGAAGAGCGAGAAGACCGCGCGAGGTGAGGTCGCCGCCGCGCTCGCATTCGCGCTGCTCGCGACGCCGGTGTGTCTCGCGTCGGGGGCGCCGGCGCGCGACGCGCTCGGCGTCGGCCTCGCATTCGCCGCCGTGTTTGTCAGCGCGACACTCAGCGTGCGCGTCATCGTCCTGAACGTGCGCGGCGGCGGGCAGCCCGGCGCGGTCCGCGCGATGCAGCGGCTCGTGCTCGTCGTCTCGGCTGTGACGGTGGCAGCGCTCGGGTGGGCGGCGGCCGGCGGCCTGCTGCCCTGGGTCACGCTTGTCGCAGCCGCTCCGGGACTTGCCGTGGGCGGCGTCCTCGTCGTGGCGATCCCGCCCCCGGCGCGGCTGCGCGCGGTCGGCTGGACGCTGGTGGCCGCCTCGGCGGCCGCCGCGCTCATCCTGATTGCCGGCCTGCGCCTGCTCCCGTGAACCTGAGCACCCGAGCGCCCGAGCACCTGAGCACCCGAGCACCTGAGCACCCGAGCACCTGAGCACCCGAGCACCTGAGCACCCGAGCACCCGAGCACCCGAGCACCCGTGAACCGTACTCAGGGCATCCGATCCGGGTGGCGGGGGATGAACCCGTCGCGGTTCGGCATCCGGACCTTCGCCAGCGTCTGCGCGTTCATCACGTCGGTCGGGCCGGTGATCTTGTTGAGCGACAGGATGTAGGCGCTGAGCGCGTAGACTTCGTCGCTTGTGAGCGTCCGCGGCGCCTGCCACGGCATCGCCCGCCGGATGAAGTCGAAGAGCGTCGTCGAGTACGGCCAGAAGTTCGCGATCGTCTTCGGCGTCTCGATGCCGTTCGTCAGCGGCTGACCGCCGACGAGCGCGGCGGCGGTGCCGCCCTTCGCCTCGGGACCATGACACAACGCGCACTTGGTGGCGAAGACCTTCGCGCCCTGTTCGGGCGTGCCGCTGCCGGTGGGGAGGCCCGTGCCGTCCGGCAGGATGCTGATGTCCCAGCCCGCGACGTCGGCTTCGGCGACCAGCTTGCCCAGGTTCGGCGATTGAGCCCGTCCCACGCTTGTCAGCGCCACGAACCACAGAGTCACGGAGACACAGAAAACAACAAGAACCCTTCTTCTCCGTGTCTCCGTGTCTCCGTGGCCCGTTGAAGTGAACACGCGTTTACGCGTAGACATGTTTCACCTCGCCGCTCGCCTCGACGGTCCAGCTCGTCGGCCCGTTGTAGTGCTGGCTCGGAAACGCCATCAGGTTCGTCACCGGCGCCTTGGTCTGGCCGCGCGCGGCGATGATCTGCGGGCGCGTCGGCTGCACGTTGCCCCCCTCGTCCCACGCGCGGCTCTGGAGCACGACGGGGCCGCCGTTCCAGCGCCACGGCGCGCGGACCCGCGCGAACGCTTTCGAGTGCACCGGTTCCTGCAACGCTGCTTCGGCCCAGCTCCGGCCGCCGTCGGCGGTCACCATCACCTTGGAAATGCGGCCGTTGGCCGAGTACGCCACGCCGGAGATTTCGTAGAATCCCGGACCGCTCAGCGTGAGGCCGGGCGACGGGTGCGTGATGAACGACTTCACTTCCTGCAGGAAGTTGAACTGGTACGCCTTGCCGTTCGGCAGGATCGGCGCGTACGTCCGCGCCTCGTAGTAGCTCAACGCCGGCTGTTCGACCAGCTTGAGCCGCCGCAGCCACTTGACGTTCATGTTGCCTTCCCAGCCGGGCAGCAGCAGGCGCATCGGATAGCCGTTGCCCGGCATGATGCGCTCGCCGTTCTGGTACAGCGCGATCATCGCGTCGTCGAGCGCCTTGGCCATCGGGACGCTGCGGCTGAGCGCGAGCGAGTCGGCGCCTTCGGCGATGATCCACTTCGCCTTCGGATCGATGCCGGCCTCATCGAGCAGCATCGACAGCGGCACGCCGGTCCACTCCGAGCACGAGACGAGGCCGTGGATCGCCTGGACGCCCGCCTGCACCGGCTGGTTCGAGTAGAGCGGCGCGCTGTTGCCGCCGCACTCGACAAACGTCATCCGCGACACCATCGGGTAGCGGGCCAGCGTGTCGAGCGTGAACTCGAGCGGCCGCCGGACCAGCCCGTGGATGACGAGGCGATGCCTGGCGGGATCGATGTCGGGGGCGCCCGAGTGGGAGATGACGAAGTGCAGCCCGTTCGGCGTGAACGTGCCGTTGATGAGGTGGTGCGGCGTCCGCGCGTGCTGCGTGCGCGGCTCGCCCCGCGGATTGCTCAGCGTGCGGGCGACGCCCTTCTCGTACGGCGACGGAGTGGCGTACTCCGGAATCGTCACGCCCTTCGCCTTGCTCCACGGCTCGTCGATAAGTTGCTGCGCGTGCGCCGTGTCGCTGAGCCGGTAGCCGGTGAACGCGGCGGCCAGCACGCCGCTGCCCGTCAGAAACGCGCGCCGGTGGAGCAGCCCGTTGCCGCCGACAACTTCCAGGTCCCGCAATTCGCGCGTCGAATCATGTGACATAAGCGTCTCCGTGTCTCCGTGTCTCCGTATCTCCGTGGCCCGTGTCGTCAGAAGAGGAAGCGAATGGCCACCTGCGCTTCGCGCGCGTCGGTGGCCGTTTCGAAGATCCGGCCGGCTGTCGGCAGCCGTGCGCCCGTGTCATCGAACACCGCCTGGCCGTCCGCGTCGTTGAACGGAATGTCGAAGTTCGCGTGGTTCAGCAGGTTGAACACCTCGAACCGGAGCTGCAGGCTGGTGCGGCCTGCGAGCCGCTGCGCTTTGACGATCGACAGGTCGATCGTCGCCAGCCCAGGCCCCTGGAGAATGTTGCGCCCCGCGTTGCCGCGGAAGCCGGCGCCCGGAAAGGCGAACGCCTCGGGGTTGTACCAGTGCTCCGGCGTCCGGCCACCGGCCGGCTTCGTCGACACGCCGGGGACGACATTGGGCCGGTTGACGTTGTCGGTGCTGCCGTCGCGGTCGGAGTCGCCGGGAATGATCGGCGTGAACGGCACGCCCGCCGCGAACGTGCCGACGGCGCTCACCTGCCAGCCTTCCACGGCCGCTGACCCGCTGAACGGCAGCTCGTACGACACGTTGACCACCGCGTTGTGCCTGATGTCGAAGTCGGACCGACCCCAGTCGAGGTCGAGGTTGTAGGGATCGAAGGTGCGCGCCTGCCCGTTGCGGAACTCCTGGCGGCCGCCTGACCCCGACCGGTTGTCCATCGAGTGGCCGTAGGTGTACGACGTCTGGAACTGCAGCCCGTGCGTCTGCCGCTTCGACCAGCCGACGCTCAGGCCGTTGTACTCCGAGCGGAAGCCCTGCAGGTTCATGCGCAGCGTCCCGAAGTTGGGGTTGCGACGCCGCCCGCCGGCCGGGAAGAACTCGCGACCGTTGACGATCTGGGGAACGGCGAGGTTGACGTCGCCCGACCCCATGAGATTGGTGCCGCGGGAGCCGATGTAGGCCACCGAGACCGCGCTGTCCCACGGCAACTCCTGCTGCAGGCTGACGTTGTATTGCGTCATGTAGGTGGTGTCGAGGTCGTACTGGAGGAGCTCGTTCTCGGGCACGCCGCCGGTGCCGAGCGATGCCAGGTTGAGCGGCAGCGCAGGCGCCGCGATCACCGCGCGATCGACGAACGGCAGCGCGCGGAAGATCGGCGAGCGGTACTGGTAGAAGAGCGGCTCCTCGTAGAAGATGCCGGCCCCGCCGCGGACGGCCGTGGTGCCGCGGCCGCCCACGTTCCACGCAAAGCCGAGCCGCGGCGCAAACTGCGTCTTGGTCGGGTTCAGGAACAGCGGATCGCCGACCGTGACGGCGGGATCCATGATGTTGCGGAGGTTCGACACCTTGCCGTCGCGCTCGGTCGGCGTCGTGACGAACTCGTAGCGGACGCCCGCGTTGAGTGTCATCTGGCCGGACACCTTGATGTCGTCCTGCAGCCACAGGCCGATGAGGTTCTGCCGGTAGTGCCGTTCGAAATCCGAACCCGGCTTGGCCAGTTCGAACTGCTGCGTCGCCCCCGTCAGGAAGTCGCTGATGTTGCGGAACCGCAGGCGGCCGCGGGTGCGGCTCTGCGAGTCGCCGTCGTAGCGGAAGTTCTGCCAGTCGACGCCGGTCTTCATCGCGTGGCGCCCGGTGACGATGAAGAGCTGATCGGTGAACTGATACAGGTCCTGCGCGAACTGCTTCGGGTTGGTGCGGTCGGTGCCGATCTCGGTGAGGCCGGTCACGGCGAGCTCGCCGAACATCTCGCCCGGCACGAACGCGATGTCGCGGCGCGGGTCGAAAGGATTGACGTCCTCACGCGGCTTCGACCGGTTGAACCCGCCGCGCAGCTCGTTGACCACCGTGGCCGAGAAGATCTGGCGCTGCTCGACCGTGAGCACGTGCTTGGTGTTCGACGTCAGGTTGGGCCACTGCGGGTAGTTGACGGGCTCGTCGCGCTCGGAGTCGTCCAGGAGGTACCGCGCGAAGATCGAGCTGCTGCCCGTGAAACTCTGGTCGATCCGGAACATGGCGAAGTCCTGGTTCGACCGCCGGTTCAGCACCGCGCGGTATTCGGCGATGCCCGTCGGGTTGCCGGCGGCGTTGCGAATCAGGTCGCCGTTGGCCACTGGGAAGAGCGACAGGTACGGCTGGATCGTCGCCGGGATCGAGATCGGCGCCCGGTTCGGCAGGATGCCGCGCCGGGCGTTGTCGTCGGGCACCAGCGCCACCTGCGTGATCCCCTTGTGCTCGCGCAGCCCTTCGTAGCTCGAGAAGAAGAACGTCCGGTTCTTCACAACGGGGCCGCCGAACGAGCCGCCGAACTGGTTGCGCCGGAACTCGGGTGTGTCGTCGTCGAAGTAGTTCTTCGAGTCGAGGCGGTTGTCCCGGAGGAACTCGAAGAACGAGCCGGTGAACTGGTTCGTGCCGGACTTGGTGACGACGTTGAACACGCCGCCGCCGGCGCGGCCGTACTCCGCGCTCATCGCGTTGGTGATGACGCGGAACTCCTTGATCGTCTCGACGCCGGTCATCACGCCGTTCGCGCTTGCCGGCGTGTTGTTGAGCGCGTCGTTGTACGCGGTGCCGTCCAGGGTGAAGAGGTTCTGGCTCGGCCGCGACCCGGCCACCGAAATCTTGATCCCCTGGCCGACGTTCGACCCGTTGACGCTGCTGCGGCTCAGCACGACGCCCGGCTGCAGGAGCGCGAGCTGGGAAAAGTCGCGGCCGTTGAGCGGCAGCGACCCGAGCTGCTGCTCGGTCACCACGTGCGAAATGGTGCCCGTCGTCGTTTCGACGAGCGGCGCCGCCGCCTCCACCGTGATCGATTCGGCGACGTTGCCGAGCGCCATCTGCACGTTGACGAGCGCCTCCTGGCCCACCGTCAGCGTGATGCCCGAGCGCACGACCGTCTGGAAGCCCGACAGCTGCGCGGTCACTTCGTAGCGCCCCGGCGGCAGCAGTGCCACCCGGTAGCGGCCGCCCTCGTCGGAGGTGACGGTGCGCGTCTGCGCCGTGTCAACACGCGTGACGGTCACCGTGACGCCGGGCAGCACGGCGCCCGACGTGTCGGTCAGCGTACCCAGGATCGTGGCGGTCGTATCCTGCGCCGCCGCCGCCGTCACGAAGAAGCAGAAGAACACCGCCGCGAACCGGAGCACGAACCTGAACGCCATGGTCACCTCGTTAACGTACATGTCAATTGATCGCTGTCCGATCACGGTCGTCGCCTCACGCGCCGCCTTATTCGAGGGGCTCCACCTTGACGAGCGACGCGCCAAGGTTGTTGCCCACCCAGAACGCCGGACGGGGCGTTGAGGCGTCGACGTTCACGCGCCGGATATTCGTCTGTGTCGGCAGCAGGTACTCGACCGCCTCGCCGGTCGCCGTGTTCACGCGGACCACGTGGTCGTTGTTCATGCCGCCGGCCCACGCGTAGCCCGCGCGGTCGAGGATGGCGTCGTAGACGTTGGTCCACGGCGTCGGCACCGCGAATTCCTTGAACGTGGCGGCGCGCGTGTCGAACATGCCGATCCGGTTGCCGCGGAATTCGGCGAACCAGAGACGGTCCTGCCCGTCCATGTGGCCGCGGCGCGGCCCGGAATTCGGTGTCGGCGTCGGATACGGGGTGACCGCCTTCGTCTGTCCGTCGACCTTGATGATGTAGGTGCCGTTCAGATTCATCCCGTAGAAATTGTTCTGCGAATCCGAGGCGACGCCGTACGAGCTGAGCTGCCGGATGATCGGCGAGCCCTTCGGCAGGCCGATGGAATAGTCGATGGCCTTCCACTCGCCCGTCTTCACGTCCACCTGATACTCGTCGTCGCCACCGATCCAGACCTGGCCGTCGCGCCCGCCGTTGACCGGCATGACCATCGCGATGCGCGCCTCGTCGCGGTCCATGTAGGTGGGCGAGCCCCACGTCTGGAACGTCTTCGTCCGGCGATCGAACTTCGCGAGGCTGCCCTGGTACATCGTCCCCATCCAGATGTCGCCCTGCCGGTCGAAGACGAGATCGAGCGAGCCGGTCGGCGCGCCCGGCTTGGTGATCGGGATTGGATACTCGACGACCTTGCCGGTTTTCGGGTCCAGCATGCCGAGGACGTGCGTGCCGAAGTCGCCGTACCAGACCATGCCGTCGGCGTCGGCCTGCGCGTCGTGCGGCAGCGTCTCGCGGCGCGGCAGATCGTATTCGGTGATGACGACGCGCGTCGCCTTGCCGGTGGGGCGCGGCAGCGTCTTCAGCGGATACCGGTAGTGGCCGGCGCTGAGATTGACCGACGCGAGGTACTCGGCCGTGGGCGAGACCCGCGACTGCTGCACGGGGCGATCGCCCTCGCGGCCGCCGCCCATGTCGCCCATGATCGGATTGGCGAACCCGCGTCCGTGCTCGTTCGGCCGCAGCTGCGGGCGCGCCCGCGTGCTGCCCTGCGCGTAGCGCCCCATCCGCTCGATGATGGGCGCGAACTGCTCCGCGGTGTAGTGCGACATCACGATCGGCTGGAGGCTGTGGCACTGCGTGCAGTTGAGCAGCCCGTTCTTCGTCTCGTCGGTGCCCGGCCAGCTCATGAACCACTCGCCGTTCGAGAGCTGCGAGGCCAGATCCTGCGCCTTGCGCAGCTTCAGATCGAGCTGGCTGGTGTGCGCCGCGGTGACCGTGGCCGATCCGGCGCTCTCGAGTTCGTACTCGACGGCGCGAATGCGGAGGGCGTAGGTCCCCGGTTCGAGACGGGCGCGCGGGAAGCTGTAGCGCCCGCTCGCGTCGCTCACGACGGTGACCGTCATGGTCGATCCGGCACGCTTCGCGCTCACGAGCACGCCTTCCATGGCGCCCTCATACGGGGAGCTGACGATGCCCGCGAGGGCGGCCGGTGCGGACTGGGCGGCCGTTCCGGCGACGGTGCCCGCGACCAGCGCGGCGGCGGCGAGCACGAAGACAACGGCCAAGACGTTCCTGCGGACCACGGTGCACCTCCCGGTTGCGTTGGGCGAAATATTAGCTCAAGACCGGGCGTCGGGCTTCAGGCTTTGGGAGTTCGCCTGAGCCGCCGACGAGTGGCGTGTTCGGACGGTCCACTAGAATGCTCGGCATGGTGATCGACGCCCACGGCCACTACACGACGGTCCCGGCCGGACTGCGCGTGTTCCGGGCCCTGCAGATCTCGCAGATGGGAAAACCCGTGAAGAAGCCGGTGGGCATCAGCGACGACGAGATCCGCGCGTCGCTCGACACGGGGCAGATCAGGCTGATGGACGAGCGGGGCATCGACCTGATGCTCTTCTCGCCGATGGCGTCCGCGATGGGACATCACTTCGGGAGCGCGCTCATCAGCCGGCACTGGACCGAGGTGAACAACGACCTGATTCACCGGGTCTGCCGGCTGTATCCGGATCGGTTCGCCGGCGTCTGCGCCCTGCCGCAGTCGCCCGGCGTGAGTCCCCGCGAATGCGCGGAGGAGCTGGCGCGCTGCGTCACCGGGCTCGGGTTCGTCGGCTGCAACCTGAACCCGGATCCGTCTGGCGGCTACTGGACCGATCCGCCGCTCGGCGATGAGTGGTGGTACCCGCTCTACGAGACGCTCGAGGCGCTCGACGCGCCGGCGATGATTCACGCGTCGGCCACCTGCAACCCCGCGTTTCACACCGTCGGATCGCACTACCTGAACGTCGACAGCACGGCGTTTCTGCAGCTGATGGACTCGCGCGTCTTCCAGGACTTTCCGAAGCTGCGCGTCATCGTCGCGCACGGCGGCGGCAACGTGCCGTACCAGGCCGCGCGGTACACCGCGCTCGCCCTCATGCACGCCTGGGAGCCGTTTGAGACCTTCGTCCGGCGCTTCTACTGGGACACGACGGTCTACAGTCAGGAGGCGATGGAACTGCTCATCAGGGTGGTGGGCGTCGATCGCATCATCTATGCGTCGGAGATGCTGGGCGGCGTCAACGCGACCGACCCGGCCACGGGCCGCTCGTTCGACGAGAACAAGCGGCTCGTCGACGGCATCCGGTGGCTGACGGATCAGGATCGGAAGAACATCTTCGAGGCGAACGCACGGAAGGCGTATCCTCGGTTGACACAACATGCCCGATAAGAATCTGGCCGCCGTCAAGGTCGGCCCCGGCACGACCGAACTTCGCGAATTCGACCTGCCCGACATGCCCTCCGACGCCGCGCTGCTGCGGGTGGAGGTGGCCGGCGTCTGCGGCACCGACGTCAGCCAGTACAAGCTGCCGCTGCGCGGTGCGCCGCTCATCATGGGGCACGAGAACGTCGGCACGCTGGCCAGAGTGGGCCGTGAGTTCGCCAGGCAGAAAGGCTTCACGGAGGGCGACCTCGTCTTCCTCGAACATTACCTGCCGTGCGGCCACTGCGAGTGGGACCACATGGGCGAGTACCGCCACTGCGCCGCCACCGAGTGGTTCTACGACCCGCAGGCGATCCGCTACGGCTATACCTCGCTCGACATCGCGCCCGGGCTCTGGGGCGGCTTCAGTCACTACGTCTACCTGCCGCTGAACGCCGTGCTCCACCGGGTGCCGGCCGGGCTCTCGCCCGAGGAGGCAGGGCTCGCCACGCCGATGTCGAACGGCATCCAGTGGACGCTCATGGACGGCGGCGTGGGCTACGCGTCGACCGTGCTCATTCAGGGGCCCGGGCAGCAGGGGATGTGCTGCGTCATGGCGGCCAGGCAGGCCGGCGCCGGCCGCATCATCGTCACCGGAACGTCGAAAGACGCGCGCCGCCTCGAGGTGGCGTTGGCGATCGGCGCCGATGCGGTGATCGACGTCCAGAAGGAGGACCCGCTCGAGCGCGTGATGCAGATCACCGCCGGCCGCGGCGTGGACGTCGTCGTCGACTGCACGGCGGGCGCGGGCACCAAGGCGGTGCTGCTCGGCATCGAAGCCACCAGGCGTCGCGGCGGGACGATGGTCGTGCAGGGCGAGGGGAACCAGACGTTCCCGGACTTTCCGATCGGCCGGCTTACACGGAAGGGGATGACGCTGAAGAGCGCGCGCGGCCATTCGTACCGCGCCGTGGAACTGGCGCTCCATGCGCTCGCCTCGCGCCGCTTCCCGCTCGATCTGATCATGACGCACCGGTTCGGCCTCGCCGACGTGGACCACGCCATCAAGTCGGTCGGCGGGGAGGGCGCGCCGGGCGCCATTCACGTCTCGGTCCTGCCGTGGAAGTAGCCGCGCCGGTGCTCGACGATCTGGCGGCGGCGAGCCGCATCCTCGTCGATCAGGGAGTGTTCGACGCCGCCGGCCACGTGTCGATGCGGCACCCGGACGACCCGGAACGGTTTCTGATGCCGCGCTCGCTGGCGCCGGCGCTTGTCGGGCCGGGCGACATCATGGAATTCACGATCGAGTGCGAGCCCGTGGACGCGCAGGGGCGCACGCCGTTCATCGAGCGGTATCTCCACGGCGGCATCTACCGCGCGCGGCCGGATGTGATGGCGGTGGCGCACGGCCACTCGCCGTCGGTCATCCCGTTCGGCCTCACCTCGACCCCGATGCGCGCGACCTACCACAACGCCGCGTTCCTGGCGTACGGCGTGCCGGTGTTCGACATTCGCGCGAAGTTCGGCGCCACCGACATCGTGATCAACAGCGCCCCGCGGGGCGCTGCGCTCGCCGAGTCGCTTGGTGACAAGGCGGTGCTCCTGCTGCGCGCGCACGGCTTCGTGGCGGTCGGGCCGAGCCTGCAGACGGCCGTGTTTCGCGCCATCTTCACCGAGATCAGCGCGCGGGTGCAGCTGCAGGCGGCGACGCTCGGCGGCCCGATGGCCGCGCTCGACGCCGAAGAAGGCCGGAAGGCCGACGCGATCAACCTGGCGACCGTCGGACGGTCGTGGGAGCTCTGGAGAAGACGGGTCACGACATGAAGCAGCAGCTCGTCGACGCGATTCGCATGCTCGAGCGCGCCGGCTACATCGATCACAACGGCCACTGCAGCGCCCGCCGCGATGCCACGTCCTTCTACGTCAACTCCGGGGCGTCGGTCCGCGGCACGCTCACGGTGGACGACATCGTCACGGTCGATCTCGACGGGACGCTCGTCGAAGGCACCGCGCGCCCGCCGCTCGAGTACCACATCCACTCGGAGGTCTACCGCGCGCGCCCCGACGTCCACGCGGTGATGCACACGCATCCGCAGTGGTCGACGTTTCTGACGATGACCGGGGCGGCCTACAAGCCGGTGTACGCGCAGGGGGTGCTGCTGGGCGACATGCCGGTGATGGACTCGCCGCTGTCGATCAACACGAAACCGATGGGGGAAAGGCTCGCGGCGATACTCGGCCGCCGCCCTGGCCTGCTGCTCAAGGCGCACGGGGCCGTCGCCGTCGGCGCCGATATCGTCGAGTGCTTCGCGCTGGCCGCCTACATCGAGGAGAACGCCTACCGGCAGTACATGGCGATGCAGATCGGCGAGCCGTATGTCTTCAGCGAGGCGGAGCAGCAGGCGAGCCGCGAGAAGCTCTGGACGCCGGGCCTGTTCAGGAAGACCTGGGATCACTACCGGTCGAAGATCTGAAGATGTATGTAGTGTCCGGCTTCAGCCGGACCCGCGGTACGTAGTGTCCGGCTTCAGC
>JACQZV010000028.1 GCA_016213695.1 Acidobacteriota bacterium
AGAGCCAGTTTCCACCGGACGCTCTCAAGTTTCCACGATACGAATTCCAACTCTCGCGCCGATCGAAGACGACATCGGTCTCGATCATCGTGCCGTCATTCCGGTAGACCCACTTCGTGTACGCGATCGCATCGCCGAACGGATCGCCGTAGACGTCGTCGCCCCAGAAGACGTTGTTCACCCCGTTCTGCCAGGCGATCCCTTGTGTCGAGTCGCGGACGACCCGGAATGACACGCCGCTGAGGACCTGATTCCATCTAGCCAAGGCCCCCTCTGCGGAGGCATTCCAACTCGTCGTTCCGTCGAGCAGCGTCCCGCCCGACGAGCCGAGCTGCATGTGCATGACGATGCCGGATCCGGATGCCCAGCGCGGGCCGTTCAACCAGTACGCACTGCCTGGCTGGACGAGCCACACCGCCGCGGTCGCGGCGGCCAGGAACCCGACGCGCGTCCTCATCGCCGGCGCGCCTCCGCCAGCGCGCGCCTGACACGATCGCGGAAGTCGGCCAGGCGCATCGGCGCCTCGGGCACGACGACGCCCGGCGCGGGCGCGCGTCCGATACTTTCGGGCCGCGCGAGCGGCGTGCCGTCGAGCGTCCGCACGCGCTCGACGCCGGCGGCGTCGCGCGCGATCCGCAGTACGCCCTGGGTGAACCCGACGATCGGATTGATGCTTCGCTCGCGCCGGGCAAAGACGACGCGGCGGTCACCGACGGCGAACGTCGGCATTTCGGCGATCGCCATGCCGAGATCGCCGATCTCGCCGCCGAAGAACTCGAGCACCTCGAGCGCGGCCGTGGTCCCCCAGAGCGGGTCGGTCACGCGGAAGACGACGCGCGTCCTGATCACCGGACCGTCCCGCGTCTGGTCGAAGTACGGCCGGACGTCGACGACCTCCCCGACAAAGATCAGATCGGCGCGGGCGACGAGCTCGCTGAAGGTAACTGGAGGGTAGGTGGTGGCCCTGGCGGGCGCGGCGGCGCAGAGCGCCAGCGCGATGGTTAGGTATGGCCACCAGGCGCGCCGCCGATGTAACATCGCGGCCGCTGCAGGAGGATCGATGACACGCCGCGCACTCATACCGGGCATGGCCCTAGCGCTGCTGGTAACCACTCCCATACTAGCCCAGGACTGGACCGACTACATCAATGTCCAGGATGGCTTCAGGGTGGATTTTCCCGGCCAGCCGAAGGTGGCTGAGACGACCTGGATGTCCGAATACGGCTACACGCTGCCCGGGCGCGTGTACACCGTGGAGAAAGGCCGGGAGCGGTACTCGGTGACCGTCATCGATTACCGCCCCATCGAGCAGCAGGGGGTCGAGCGGAGGAAGAAGTGTCCTGCGGGCGCCGAGCCGTGCATCGGCAGCGACATCGGCGGCGAGGGCCACTGGAAGCACGACACGCGCGGGGCCATCGTCTACGCCGTCTCCAAGTTCTTCGAGCGCAACGCCAAGGTGACGCGGTACCTCTGGGGGCATCAGGATCTGGTCGAAGGGCATCTCCTCCAGATGACCAACCCCGACAAGTCGCGCACCTACGCGTTTGTCAGCATGCACGAGATGAAGCTGTACGTTCTCGAGGGCACGGTGCCAGACGGCTATCCCGAGCCCGGCCTCTTTCAGCAGTCGATGGGGTGGGTCGACAGGGACGGCAACGGCATCCGCTATCAGACGATCTACTCGAACCAGTACTACGGGTTGAAGCAGATGCCCCCTCCGCCCCGCGCGGGCGGCGGTCGCGGGCGTGGCGCAGGCCCGCAGGGGCGTGGCGCCGGCAACGCTCAGTAGCCCGGCTCGTCCGATTACTCGGCGGGAAGGAACAGCCGGTTGAGCTCGGCCGTGAGATCACGGCCTCGGTGGTATTTACGGGCCACAATCAGGGCGAGCGACTGCCGTGCCCGATCGAGTTCCGCCGGTGAGGCTACGCGGAGCAACGCTCGGAGGTCGACCAGATCCTGCGGCCGCCTGGCATCGTCGCGGGACAGAACCTTCAACGCGATCAGGTGTCCGGTTCGAGCGACGCCCATCTCCAGGCCTGGAAGGAGCTCGAGTGGCTCTGCTCCGGCCACGATCTCCGCTTCGATCCCCGATGAAGCGAACAGGAGGTCCACGACAGGCGCGTATGGCTCGCTGGAGAGCCGGAGTCTGACCGTGGCGAGCCGTGCGGCCGCCTCCTGCTCGACGATGGCGTCGATGCCGTAGCCGTCCCCACGAAGCCTGTGAATGAGCGCTTCGGCTTCTGCGTCGGTGGCCAGCGCGACGGCCAGATCTGCATCGCGCGTGAACCGAGGCTCGGTTCGAACGGAGACACCCAGGCCGCCGACGAGCGCGAACGGAGCGTGGGCTCGCGTGAGATCGGCATCGATCCGGCGTAACGCAGCTTCGAGCGAGGTCACACGAATCTGGCACTCACGTCAACAGGCCGGCCGGGGGAGTCACCGGACTCCGCGCCAGGGCGCTGCCGAAGCCACTCTCGGAGCCGGCGGTCGATGTCCTCTTCGCTCGCCTGCGGATGATCGCGCCGCAGGTTCTGGCGCACCAGGTCCAGACCCGTCTCGAACAGGTCGAGTGTCGTGCGGAATGCGTCGCTCGTCGAAGGCATACGGGCATTGTAGCCCGCGCGATACTGGCCCTGGACCGGCGTCCGCGCCGCGCTATTTCTCCAGCGCGGCGGTCCAGTTGAGGACGACCGTGACCGGGGCGCCGGCTCCCGGCAGATCGCGTGGACAGAAGGCGTGGCCTTCCACCAGGCTGCGCGTGCCGAAAGGGAAATCGATATAATCCGCACTCGTAACGAGCCTGGCCTCACAAGGCGCCAGACAAGGAGCCAATCATGCGACACATCTCAGCCCTGGTGGCCGGCATCGCGCTGGCGGTCGCCGTGGCCGGCTGCAGCCGGCCGACCGGCGTCGCGGCCGCCGCCGACGCCATGGGCGCGACGAACCTGAATTCGATCCAGTTCTCGGGCACCGGCGCGAACTTCGCGTTCGGCCAGGCCTACAGCCCGGGCGGCCCGTGGCCCCGCTTCGACGTCAAGAGCTACACCGCGGCCGTCGACTATCAGGCGCCCGCGATGCGGCTGGAGATGGTGCGCGCGCAGGGCGAGCATCCGCCGCGCGGCGGCGGCGCCCAGCCCTTCGCCGTCGACCAGCGGACCGTCCAGGTCGTCAGCGGCACGTTCGCGTGGAGCGAAGGCGGCGCGCAACCGGCGCCGAACCCGGCGGCGGTGGACGATCGGCTCCGCCAGATCTGGGTGACCCCGCACGGCGTCGTCAAGGCCGCCGTGGCCGGCGGCGTGACCGCGACCGGCAACACGTTCACGGTGAAGGCGGAGAACCGCGACGTGAAGGTGACGCTCGACGATCAGAATCTCGTCCAGAAGGTCGAGTACGTGCTGTCGAACTCGGTCATCGGCGACTACCCGGTCGAGGTGACGTATTCCGACTACGCCGACTACGGCGGCGTCAAGTTCCCCAAGCACATCGTCGAGAAGCAGGACGGGTTCGAGACGCTGGACCTCACCGTCACCGACGTGAAGCCGAATGCGGCGGTCGCGCTGCCCGTGCCGGCCAACGTGTCCTCCGCCCCGGCGCCGCCGGCGTCGGTGGCGGTGACGATTGAAAAGGTGGCCGACGGAATCTGGTCGGTGAACGGC
Organism: Acidobacteriota bacterium; assembly: GCA_016213695.1. Taxonomy (GTDB): domain Bacteria; phylum Acidobacteriota; class Vicinamibacteria; order Vicinamibacterales; family UBA2999; genus DATCJA01. The sequence continues at coordinate 3,657 of JACQZV010000028.1, forward strand.
GCCGGCACGCGCAGCCTGGCGGTGGAGTTTGCCGATCACATCGTCATGCTCGAAGGGCCGACGAGCGACGCGCGGTCGAAGGCGGCCAACGAGCTGGTGCGCAAGACGGTGCCCAGCAAGCCGATTACCTACGTCGTGAACACCCACGCCCACTACGACCACGCGGGCGGCCTGCGGCAGTATGTCGCCGAAGGCATCACGGTGATTACCCACGAGAGCAACAAGGCGTTCTACGAGCAGGCGTGGGCGAGGCCGCACACCGTCGAGGACACGGCGCCGACATCCAACAAGCCGACGATCGAAACGGTCGCCGACAAGAAGGTGCTGAGCGACAGAACGCGCACCGTCGAGCTGTATTTCCTGGCCGGCCACGGGCACCACACCGGGCAGCTCATCGCGTACCTGCCGAAGGAGCGGATCCTGCTGTACGGCGATGCCTACAATCCGCCGGCCGGCGACGAAATTCGGACGCCCGAGCGCGGGCCCGAGTACGCCGCGCAGCTGTATCAGAAGATTCAGGAGCTCAAGCTGACGCCGACCCGGATCGCGCCGGTCCACGGGCGCGTCGTGCCGTTCCAGAACATGTTGATTGCGTTCGGGCTGAACGGACCGAACGCGACGCGGTAGGCCGCGTGCCTCGAGGGGGAGTGATGAAGAAGTCGTATCTGCTGTTCCTGTGGGGTGTCGTCGCGCTGCTCTGGGCGGCTCCCGCGCGCGCGCAGCTGGTCGCGCCGGGTGAGGGCGGGGTCGCGATGGGGCACATGCACCTGGTGGCGCGCGACGTCGACGCGAGCCGGCGCTTCTTCGTGGCGCTCGGCGGCACGCCGGTGCAGAACGGCACGCTGCAGCTGATTCAGTTTCCCGGCGTGTTCGTGATGCTGCGGCAGGCCGAGCCGGCCGGCGGATCGGTCGGCACCGTGATCAACCACTTCGGGTTCAACGTCAAGGACATCAGGAGCTCGGTGTCCGGATGGGAGGCGGCCGGACTCAAGGTCGAGCCCGGCAACCGTCCCGAGCAGGCGTGGCTGATGACGCCGGACGGCGCGCGCGTGGAGATCCTGGAAGACAAGGCCATTGCCGAGCCGATCCGGATGCACCACATTCACTGGAACATCGCGGCGGTGCCGGAGATGCAGGCGTGGTACGCGAAGCACTTCGGCGCCAGGCCCGGCAAGCGCGGACAGTTCGACGCCGCGGATCTGCCGGGCGTGAATCTCACCTTCGCCAAGGCGGACACGGCCAACGTGGGTACCAAGGGGCGCGCGGTCGATCACATCGGCTTCGAGATCCGCGATCTGCCGCAGTTCATCGCGAAGCTCGAGGCGGCCGGCGTCAAGACCGAAGCGCCGATCCGCAAGGCGGGCAACGGCAAGACGTCGATTGCGTTCCTGACCGATCCCTGGGGCACCTACATCGAGCTGACCGAGGGCCTGGCGCCGTAGGCGCCCGCCGCGCGGAGGTTGTCATGAAGCGGCTCGTCTGGACGGTCGTCGCGCTCGTGGTCTCCGCCGGGCTGCCGCCGGCCCGGACGCTGCTGGCGCAGAACGGCGATCTCGCCACGGTCGATCATTACGTCCGGGTGAAATCGACCGTGCCCGCCATCGCGGGACAGGTCGCCCGGCTCTACGTGCGCGAGCGCGCCGACGCGGCCGCGCTCCTCCGCAGTGCGTCATTCGAGAACCGCGTCGTCCTGTTCGTCCACGGCGCCGGCACGCCGGCCGAAGTGGCCTTCGACGTGCCCTACGCCGACTACAGCTGGATGGCCTACCTCGCGGCGGCCGGCTTCGACGTCTTCTCGATGGACGTGACCGGCTACGGCCGGTCGACGCGCCCGTGGCCGATGGACGACCCCTGCAATCTGTCGCGCGAGGAGCAGGCGGTGCTCGTTCCCGGGCTGCTCGCGGCGCCCTGCGCGCCGACGCACGACAAGCAGCTCACGACGGTGGCGACCGACTGGAACGACATCGGGGCGGTCGTCGACTACGTGCGCGCGCTGCGGCACGTCGATCGGCTGGCGCTCGTCGCCTGGTCGCGCGGCGGGCCGCGAGCCGGCGGCTACGCATCGCGGCATCCGGAACGCGTCTCGCGTCTGGTGTTTCTCGCCCCCGGGTACGACCGGGGGGCGCCGGCGGGCGCCCCCGACGCCGGGCCCGCGAGCGGCGCGCCGATGAACAAGCAGTCGCGCGTCGATTTCACGAGCAACTGGGATCGCCAGGTCGGCTGCGCCGATCAGTACGAACCGGCCGCGGCCGACGCGATCTGGCGCGACATGCTCCGATCCGACCCGGTCGGCACGACGTGGGGACCGGGCGTGCGCCGGGCGCCCAACATGAACGGTACGTGGACGCCGGCGATGGTGGCCTCGCTGCGCGTGCCGACGCTCATGGTGACCGGCGCGCACGACAAGCAGGTGGCGCCCGATCGCGTCCGCGACTTCTACGCCGACCTCGGGGCCACCGACAAGGTCTTCGTGGACCTTGCCTGCTCGTCGCACAACGCGATGTGGGAGCGCAACCATCTGCTCCTGTTCGAGGCGTCGCGTCAGTGGCTGGCCGAGGGCGCGGTCAACGGCACCAGGCAGGGGATGCTGCGTCTCGGCTACGCGCCGGCGGCGACCGCGCGCACCAATTGAGCGTGGGCCGCAGGTGAGCGGAACACCCGTGCCGCCGCGCGTGAGACGCGGGTCGCTGCTCGTCGCGGGCGCGCTCGCCGTCGGCTGCAGCGGCGACGGCACGCCGGCGGGACCGTCGGTGCCGGCGGTTGGTTTCTTCGTGACGAGCGCGACGAGCGTCACGGGGAATCTGGGTGGCCTCGCAGGGGCCGACTTCACGTGCGGGCGGCTCGCTCAGGCGGCCGGCTTCGGCGGGCGTGCCTGGCGCGCGTACCTGAGCGTCGAGCACGACGCGGCAAACGGCAACCGGCCGACCGACGCGCGCGACCGGATCGGCAGCGGCCCGTGGTACAACGCCAGCCTCGCCCTGGTCGCCGACACCCTTGCCGATCTCCATGCCCGTGCCGGAGACGCCGCGCTGCTGGTGGACGAAGGGGGCCGGCGGATCAACGGACAGTGGAGCGGCTCGCCGGGTCCCGTCCAGCACGATATCCTGACGGGCTCCAACGCCGACGGCACCCTCGCCCGCGGGCTGACCTGCTCGGACTGGACGTCGGCATCGACGGAGGCGGCGGCGCAGGTGGGGCACTCCGACGGCCTTGGACCCAACCAGAGTACGGCCGGCGCGCTGTCGTCCTGGAACTCGGCGCACGCGAACCAGAACTGTGCGAACACGGCGCCGCGCGGCGGCGCGGGGCGCTTCTACTGCTTCGCCCGCTAGAATCGGTCTTACAAGGAGAGAGCAGCCATGATGAACCGACGTGAAGCGCTTCAGGCCGGCGCCGGCGCGCTGATGGGCGCCTCGGCGGTCCTTGCCGGCCGCACGCGTGCTGCGGCGCAGGACGTGCAACCGACCCCGCCACCGGCCACCGATTCGCGCTACCCGATGCCGCCCAGGTGGAACCGCGAGCTCAGGCAGCTTGCGCCGAACGTCTACGCCTACATGCAGGGCGGCGGCCCCGGGCTGAGCGCGGCCGGCGTGTCGAACGCGGGCCTCATCGCCGGGCGCGACTTTCTCGTCGCCATCGATGCGCTGCAGGGTCCGGTTCCCGCCCGCAATTTCATCGCGGCCGCCAAGCAGGCCACCGGCAAGGAGATCCAGCGCCTGATCCTCACGCACCACCACGGCGACCACGTCAACGGCCTGCAGTTCTTCACGCAGGCGGAAGTGCTGAGCCACCCCTACTGCCGGGCGGAGGTGGCGAAGATGGCGCCGACTGTGCCGAAGATGTGGGTGCCGACGCCGGGCGTCGCGGACGTCGCGGAAGAGCGCCGGCTTCCCGTCCCGCCCGTCACCTTCAAGGACGACATGGTCTACATGATCGGCGGCACCGAAGTGCAGTTCCGCGTCGTCGGTCCCGCGCACACGTGGGGCGACGTGGTGGCGTACCTGCCGCAGCACAAGATCGTCTTCCTCGGCGATGTCGGGTTCTTCTGGGTGGCGCCGTACGCGAACAACAGCTACATCACGAAGTGGATCGACGTCTGCAACGCGATTCTCGGCTGGGACGTCGACGTGCTCGTGCCCGGCCACGGCCCGATCGGCGGCAAGAAGGAACTCGCCGAGATGCGGGACTACTTCCAGGTGCTCGGCGTCGAGGCGCGGAAGCGCTACGACGCGAAGATGCCGGCCGGCGCGGCGGCCGCCGAGATCCGGCTGGGCCGGTTCGACAACTGGATCGGTCCCGAGCGGCTGATCATGGACGTCGTGCGTTGGTACGCGGAGTGGAACGGCAGCCTGACGCCCGACTACAACGCGGCCGCCGTCCGCGAGGCGACCGTCGAATACAACGCCGTCAAGGCGCGCGACAAGAAGACGGCGGAGCTGATTCCGCTCTCGCGCATGGACGATCTGGCCGCGGAAGTCTGAGTCGGGGAGCCTTCCCGCCATGGCCGCCGGGCGTCTGTCGCGTCGTGCGTTTCTCGGGGCCGTCGGGACGACGGCCCTCGCTTCGAGGCCGGCGCGCGCGCAGCGGCGGCGGCCGAACCTGCTCTTCATCCTGGCCGACGACCTCGGCTACGGCGACCTGAGCTCGTACGGTCGCCCCGACTATCGGACGCCGGTGCTGGACGGTCTCGCGCGACAGGGGCTGAAGTTCATGAGCGCCTACGCCGCGGCGCCGGTCTGCACCCCCACACGCTGCGCGTTTCACACCGGGCGCTATCCGCAGCGGCTCGAGGTCGGCTTGCACGAGCCGCTGACCAGGGAGAGCGGACTCGACGTGGGCCTGCCTCCGGACCATCCGACCGTGGCGTCGCTGCTCAGGCAGCGCGGCTACGACACGGCGCTCCTCGGGAAGTGGCATCTCGGAAGGAAGCCGGAGTTCGGCCCCAACCGGCACGGCTACGATGAGTTCTTCGGCATTCTGAGCGGCGCGGCCGATTACTTCACGCATCGGGCGGCCGACGGCCCCGGCACGGGCGGCGCGTCCGGCTCGCCGGACCTCTGGGAGAACCTCACGCCCGTCGAACGGCTCGGCTACCTCACCGATCTGCTGACCGACAAGGCCGTCGAGTTCGTGACGCGCCGGCGTGCGAAGCCGTTCTATCTGAGCCTGCACTACAACGCGCCCCACTCGCCGTGGGAGGGGCCCGAAGACGCGGCGATCGGCCATGACGAGCACGGGCCGGGGCCGATGGTGGAAGGCGGGACCCGGGCGATCTTCGCGTCGATGATGCGCGGCATGGATGCCGGCATCGGGCGCGTGCTGCAGGCGCTCGACCGCGCGGGCCTTGCGCGCGACACCCTCGTCATCTTCACGAGCGACAACGGCGGCGAGCGGTACTCGTACAACTGGCCGTTCTCGTTCCAGAAGATGTTTCTCTTCGAGGGCGGCATTCGCGTGCCCGCCATCGTCCGGTGGCCCGGCGTCGTGCCCGCTGGACGGACGACCGAGCAGGCCGCCATCACGATGGACTGGACGGCCACGCTGCTGGCGGCAGGCGGGGCGGCGGCCGATCCGGCGTTTCCGCTCGACGGCGAGGACCTGATGCCGGTCTGCACCGGCGCCCGCGGCGTCTTCGATCGCACGCTCTTCTGGCGCACGATCAGCCGGGACGCGGCGAGAGTGGGGAAGTGGAAGTACCTGAAGGAGGGTACCCGGGAGGGGCTGTTCGATCTCTCGGTCGACCCGGGCGAGAAGGCCGACATGCGCGCCCGCGAGGCGCGGGTGTTCGAGGAGATCAGGCAGCGCTACCTGGCGTGGAACGCGCAGATGCTGCCGCGGCCGCGGGCGCTATGAATCCCCGCGCCATGCCCGCCGATCGCCTCGCGCAGCAGATCGCGTTTCTGCTCGAAGCCGACAAGCTGAAGACCGTCATCCGCCGCACGCCGCTCGTCGACGCGTCGCGGCGCGAGAATTCGGCGGAGCACTCGTGGCACCTCGTGCTCGCCGCGATGATCCTCCGCGAGCACGCCGCCGCGGACGTGGATCTCCCGCGCGTGATCGAGATGCTCGCCGTCCACGACCTGGTCGAGATCGACGCCGGCGACACCTTCGCGTACGACGCCACGCACCAGCTCACGAAGGACGACCGCGAGGCGGCCGCCGCCGATCGCCTCTTTCCGATGCTGCCGCCGGACCAGGCGAAGCGCCTGCGCGCGCTGTGGGAGGAGTTCGAGGCGGGCGAGACGCCGGACGCGCGGTTTGCCAGCGCGCTGGACCGCCTGCAGCCGCTGCTGCAGAACGCCGGCGCCCGGGGCGGCAGCTGGCGCGACTACGACGTCAACCGCGGCCAGGTGCTGCGCCGCATGGCGCCGATCGAATCGGCGCTGCCCGCCGCGTGGCCGATCGTGCTGAAAATCGTCGAGGACTTCTGCGCCTCCGGCGTGCTCCGCCGGGAGCAGCAGTAGCGCGCAGGCTTCAGCCTGCGCGGCTGGCCTGCGGGCCGGTGCTACGCCGACGCGGGTCCGAAGCTCGCCAGCGCGCTCGCCTCGTCGTCGTACGCGTCGAAGACCGTGAGCAGCTTGGTCACGACGAGCAGATCCCGCAGCCGCTTCGTCACGCTGAGGAGCCGGAGCGATCCGCCCCGGTTCTTGGTGGTCACGAACGCCTGCACGAGCTCGCCCAGCCCGGCGCTGTCGACGTAGGACACGCCGCCCAGATCCACGAGCAGGTTCTTGTGGCCCTGCTGCAGGAGGCTCTGGACCTTGTCTTTCAGGAGGACGTCGCCGCCCTTGTTGAGGGTGATGTCGCCGGTCACCTTGACAATCGCGACGCCGCCTACGATCCGCTGTTCGAGCTGCATACCGTCCTCGATTCTACCTCAACCGTTGTATTGCACCACAACCATCGTCACGTCGTCGTTCTGCGTGGCGTGTCCGCAGAAGTCGCGCACGTCGGCGAGCAGCGCGTCGAGCAGCTGCTGCGGCGGCCGGCCGCGGTTGGCGGCCACGGCAGCCACGAGCCGATCGTCGGTGTACTCCTCACCGGCCTCGTTGAGCGCTTCGCTGACGCCGTCGCTGAAGGCGACGATGACGTCTCCGGGCGTGAGCGCCAGCGCCTCTTCCTCGAACGCGGCGTGCTCGAACAGGCCCAGCACGAGCCCGCCGGTCTCGAGCCGCCGGACGCCGGCGCCGCTCACGAGCAGCGGCGGATTGTGTCCGGCGTTGGAGAAGAGGAGCGACCCGTCCGGCCCGATGATGCCGTAGAAGGCGGTGAGGAATCGACCCTCGATGCCGCGGCGGAACAGTCCCTGATTGAGCTTGGTCACCACGGGCGCGCAGCGCGACTGGTACGACGCCTCGGCGCCGAACATGCCGATGACCGCCGCCGCGAGCAGGGCCGCCGGGGCGCCCTTGCCCGCCACGTCGCCCAGGATGAAGCCGAAGTGTCCTTCCGCCACGTCGACGTAGTCGAAGAAGTCGCCGCCGACCGAGCGGCACGGCACCGACGAGCCCGCGGTCGTGAAGAACGCGCCGCTGCGGCTGGAGGCGGGCAGCAGCGCCTGCTGAATCGCCGCCGCGACCTTCAGTTCCTGATCGAGCTTGGCGCGCTCGAGCGCCTCGCGGTAGAGCCGCGCGTTCTCGATCGCCATGGCCGCCTCGGTGCTGAGCGTCTCGAGCGCCGTGCGCGCCGCGTGGGAATGCAGCGCCCCGCGCTCGCGGCTGTCGAGGTAGAGCACGCCGATGACCTTTTCCTCGCCCCGGTCCTCCGCC
>JACQZV010000030.1 GCA_016213695.1 Acidobacteriota bacterium
CAGCCGGGCGCGAACGACGTACGTAGTGTCCGGCTTCAGCCGGACCTGAGTACGCGTCCCGTCGTGCTCACGAGCCTGGCGCTGGCGATGACCGGCCTGGCCGCGCTCGGGATGGAGATCCTCTGGTTCCGCCACTTCACGATCCTGCTCGGCGGCTTCCGCGCGGTCTTTTCGCTGCTGCTGACGCTCATCCTGCTCGGCATCGGCGCCGGGTCGCTCGCCGGCGGCGCGCTCGACCGCCGCACGCGACGCCCGGCCGAATGGCTGATGGTCGTGCAGGGACTCTTCGTCGCCTCCACGCTGTTCGGGCTTGCGGGGGCAGACGTCGAGATCCTCAACAGCGATCCGGTGGGTGGCGGGCCCGGCGCGGCGCTCGGCGGCACGGCGGTTGCCGTCGGAGCGCTGGCGGAGCTGTGGTTCAACACGCGGCCGATGCTCGGCGAGGTGGCGCTGCCGGCGCTGCTCATGGGCTTCAGCTTTCCGCTGGCGAACGGCGTCATCCAGCGCGCCGAGCAGGCGGTCGGCCGGCGTGCCGGCATCCTGTACCTGTCGAACACTGCCGGCGCCGTGTGCGGGAGTCTCCTTGCCGGCTTCGTGCTGCTGCCGGCGTTCGGACTGCAGATGAGCGCCACGATTCTCTCGATCGTGGCCGCGCTGGCCGTGGTGCCGCTGTATGTCGCGTGCTTTCACGAGCCACGGAGTCACGGAGTCACGGAGAAAGATGTCCATAACCTCCGAGTCTCCGTGCCTCCGTGGCCTGTCTCACGCGCGGTCGTCGCCTCACTGGTCACCGCGGGCGTCGCGCTTGCGCTCTGGCTGCGCCTGCCGTCCGACTATGTGGCGCGGCGCGCCCTCGGACCGCCGGACGAGGGGGAGCGGCGGCTGACGGTGAGCGACGGGCTGACCGAGCTCATCGCGGTGACCGAGCTTCCGGGCAAGGGACGCACGCTCGTCACCAACGGGCACGCGATGTCCTCGACGCGGACGCTGTCGCAGCGCTACATGCGCGCGCTCGCGCACATTCCGCTGCTCTCGATGGAGCGGCCAGAGACCGTGCTCGTCATCGGCTTCGGCGTGGGAAACACCACGCACGCCGCGACGCTGCACCCGTCGGTCAGGCGCGTCGATCTGGCCGACCTCTCGCGCGGCATTCTCGCGCACGCCCCCTACTTCGCCGGCGCGAATCGGGACGTGCTGGCCAGTCCGAAGGTGGCGGTCCACATCAACGACGGCCGCCAGCACCTGCAGATGCAGCCGGCCGGGTCCTACGACCTCGTCGTGCTGGAGCCGCCGCCGATCGCGTATGCGGGCGTCAGCGCGCTGTACTCGCGCGAGTTCTACGCGCTCGCGCGGTCGCGCCTGAAACCCGGCGGCTATCTCAGCCAGTGGCTGCCGACCTACCAGGTGCCGCCCGAGACGACCCTCGCGATGGTGCGCGCGTTCGTGGACATCTTTCCGCAGGCGGTGCTGCTCTCAGGCGCGGAATCGGATCTCCTGCTGCTCGGCGTCAGGGGCGATCGCCTCGAGATCGATCCCGAACGCCTCGCCGCCGCGCTGGCGCGGGCGCCGGAGGTCCGCGCCGATCTCGAACGGGTCTTTCTCGGATCGCCGCGCGAGATCGCCGGCACGGTCGTCGGCTCCTCCCGCACGCTGGCCGACGCCACCCGCGATGCGGTTCCCGTGCGGGACGACCAGCCGCTGCAGGAGTACGGCGTCCGCTCGATGCTCACCTTCGGGCACGGCGTCCCCGGATCGATTGTCGCGCTCGACCGGATCGCCGACTGGTGCCCGCGCTGCTTCGCCGACGGCCGGCCGGTCGCCGCCGTCGGGGATCTCGACACGTATTCGGCGCTGCTCGACCTGGCGTACTCCGCGTCGCCCGGGGATGTGGTCGCGGCGCGGCGCGTGTGGGAGGCCGGAGGGCGCGAGATCGACGGCAGCGGCTACCTCGGCGCCATCGTTCCCGAATCGGCCGCGACGCACAACGTGATCGGGATCGGCCTGGCGCAGAGAGGCGCGCTCGATCGCGCGGTCGTCGAATTCCGCGCCGCGCTCGCGCTCGAGCCCGACAACGCCGCCGCGCACTGGCATCTGGGCGCCGCGCTGGCCTCGACCGGCGCGCGCGAGGAGGCGGCGACGCACCTGGCCCGGTCCGTCGAGATCGATCCGCGCAACAGCCAGGCGCAGAGCGATCTGGGGCTGATGCTGGCGGTGCTGGGGCGCTTCGACGAGGCGGTCGATCACCTGCAGCAGGCTCTCGCGCTCGATCCACAACTGGACGAGGCGCGCCGGAATCTGGACCTGCTCCGGCAGCAGCGCCCGCGCGTGGCGGCTCAACCTTGACCACGTCTGGGAACGCCCATAACATTACGCGCCTGTCTGTACCGTTTCTCTTGCCCGGAGGGCCGTCCCCATGGTGACCGGCGTGACCGCATCGCGACCGATGACTCCGCTCAACGCAAATCAGATCAAGGGCTTCTGGGCCGCCTGGGGGGGCTGGTGCCTCGATGGCATGGACGCGTTCATCTACGCGCTGGTGCTCGTACCCGCGCTGACCGAGCTGCTGCCGGCCTCGGGCATCGAGCCGACGCCAGGCAATATCGGGTACTACGGGAGCCTGCTCTTCTCGCTGTTCCTCCTCGGGTGGGGCCTGTCGATGGTCTGGGGACCGATCGCCGATCGCTACGGGCGCGTCAGGGCGCTGATGGCGACCATTCTGTTCTACTCGGTGTTCACGTTCCTCTGCGGGCTCGTGACCAGCATCTGGCAGCTGGCCATCCTGCGCGTCCTGTGCGGCATCGGTCTTGGCGGCGAGCAGCCGATGGGCGGCACGTTCATCGCCGAGGAATGGCCCGAGGATCGGCGCAAGATGGGCGCGGGCTACATGCACACCGGCTACTACTTCGGCTTCTTCCTCGCGGCGATCGCCAACTACACGATCGGCGCCAATTTCGGATGGCGCTGGATGTTCGTCCTCGGCGGCGCGCCGGCGCTGCTGGTCGGCTGGATCCAGAGCGGCGTGCGCGAGCCGGCCAAGTGGCAGGACAAGGCCGCGCAGTCCCAGCGTCCGCGCATGCGCGATGCGTTCGGGGCGCTGTTCTCGGCCGATTACGCCGGCCGCACGCTCATCAACTCGCTGCTCTTCACCGTGTCGATCATCGGGCTGTGGGCGGGATCGATCTACGTGCCGACCGCGGTCACGCAGATTGCGGGGCGCGCCGGGTATGCCGCCGCCGACGCGGCGCGGATGGCGTCGTACGGATCGATGGTGCTGGCGATCGGCACGATCATCGGGTGTCTGGCGGCGCCCAAGCTCGCCGAACGCGTCGGGCGCCGGACGGCGATGGGCATGTTCTTCGTCCTCATGGGGGCGGCTGTAGCAGTCGGGTTCGGCTACGTGTTCTACGCCGTGTCGGCGATGACCCCGTTCTTCGTGCTCATCTTCCTCCTCGGCCTCGGCGGCGCGAACTTCGCGCTGTACACCCTGTGGCTGCCCGAGCAGTACACGACCGACTGCCGCGGGAGCGCGATCGCCTTCGTCAGCTCGGCCGGCCGGTTCGTGGGTGTCGCGATGGTGTTCATCCTGGGCGCCGGCATCCGGTCGTACGGCAGTCTCGGCGTGCCGGTGGCCTGGACCGCGGTGGCATTCGTGCTCGGACTCGCCGTGCTGCCG
>JACQZV010000182.1 GCA_016213695.1 Acidobacteriota bacterium
CCGATGAACACGGCCGTCAGCAGCGTGAACACGTACGCCTGCACCAGCACCACGATGATTTCGAGCGCCGAGATGCCGACCGCCAGCGGCACCGAAAACGCGAGGCCGACGCCCATGCCGACGAACTGGCCGGCCATTTCCGTGAAGATGAACACGAACGACAGGATCGCCAGGATCGCGATGTGGCCGCCCGTCATGTTCGCCGCAAGCCGCATCGTCAGCGCGAACGGCCGGACGAGCATGCCGAGAATCTCGATCGGAATGAGCGCGACGGCGAGAAACGGCGAGACGCCGTGCGGGACGAGGTTCTTCCAGTGCTGCACCGCCCCGTGCGCCTTCGACCCGGCCACGATGATCGCGAAGAAGCTGACGACGGCGAGCCCCGCGGTGACGTTGAAGTTCGACGTGGCGGTGGCGCCGCCGTGCAGGAGCCGCCCCAGGAACGACGCGTCGCCGGCGTGCAGTATCCAGTGATTCAGCACCTCCAGCGTTTCGAACACCGGCACCAGGCCGATCGCGTTGGCGGCCAGGATGAAGAAGAAGAGCGTCAGCACGAGCGGCGTCCACGTCGCGGTCCACCGGTCGCCGACGCTCGGCCGGACGACGGAGTCGCGGAGAAACTCGACGATCGTCTCGAGCGCGTTCATGAAGCCCGACGGCACGAGGCGGTCCTGGCGGAGGTAGCGGCGGACCGAGGCGGTGACGACGACAAACACCAGCGCGGCCACCGCCCAGAGCATGAACACGTGCTTGGTCACCGAGAAGTCGATGCCGCCGATCGTGGGCAGGTGCACCAGCGGATGGTCGAGGCCGCTGTTGGCGACGTGCTCGATAATCACCTCGCCGGCGTTGAATCCTCCGGCTGCGGCCTCCCCTGCCTGTGCTCCAACCTGTTCGATCTGCACGTTTCTATAGCCCTGGCGTTCTCACCGACAAGAGGCGCTGGAGGCACAGCGCCTCATAGAGATGCAGCGCGATGAAATAGGCCGTGAAGCTGATGACGAACGGCAGCGGCCGCAAAGACAGCCCCGCCAGCATGACCGTCACGTACCCCCCGAAGAACACGAGCTTGGCGGCAAACGCCGCCACCATGAGCGGCGTCAGCCGCGCCGGCTGGGACGCCCAGGTCCGCACCGCGAGCACCCAGGTCGCCGCTGCGCCCGAGAGCGGCGCCAGCATCCCGAACAGCACCTCCCGATCGCTTGCGACGCCGGGCAGGGCCGCCACCACGAGCCACGATCCCACGCTGGCTCCGACCATCCACCAGAGCGGTGTCATGGGTGCCAGATCGTCCTGGCCAGCTCATAGAACCCGACGATGAGCCCCAGAACTAATCCCCCGAACAGGAACCAGTGAGCGGTGCCGCGCCACAGATCGAGCGCGTAGCCGATCCCGCCGAGCAGGACGATAGCGCCAATCAGCGTGTAGCTGGCCGCGGCCGCCGGGCCGGACCCGACGATCGTCGACTGCAGCGCCTTCAAACTGCGTGGAGAAACCCACACAAACAAACACTCAATCGTATCAGACGCCGATTGACAGTGGCAATGCGCGGGAGACTATACTCGGACGCTAGAGGGCTCCCATGCGCGCCGTTTCCCCGATTCACCCGGCGCTGATTCCGATGATGCTCGGGGCCTGCCTCGTCGCGGTCAGCGCGCTCGACCTGCCGGGTCCGCTTCGGGCGACCCGGCCTGCGTACGCGCAGGCGGGGCTTCGCGAGCGCACGATCTTCGTCAGCGCCCTCACCGCGCGGGGCGAGCCGGTGGACGGCCTCGACGTCGAGGACTTCATCGTCACCGAAGACGGGCGGCGCCGCGAGATTCTCCGCGTCTCGCCCGCGACCGAGGCCATCGACATCGCGCTGCTCATCGACACCAGCGCCGCGGCCTCCCGGGCGATTCCGTTCATTCGTGAGGGGGTGCGCAGCTTCGTCCGGCAGATGTCGGTGGGCAACGGGATCGCCCTCGTGGCGCTCGCCGACCGTCCGACGATTCTGGTCGATTACACGTCGAGTCCGGAGCGCCTCGAGCAGGGCATCGGGCGCCTGTTCGCGATGAGCGGCAGCGGCATGACGCTGATGGACGCGATCATCGAGGTCTCGACCGGGCTGCGCCGCCGCGACGCGCCCCGCGCCGTCATTGTGCCGATCATGACCAACGGCGTCGAATTCACCAACCGCTACGCCCGCGACGTCGTCGCGGCGGTGCGCCAGGCAGGAGCCGGCCTGCATGCGATCGTCATGGGGACGCTCGATGTCGGGTCCACCGAAGAGCGCGAGCGCGCCCTCGCCCTCGACGAGGGGCCCCGGGCGAGCGGCGGCCAGCACGTCACGCTGCTCGCCGAAACCGGGCTCGAGCCGGCGCTGCTCAAGCTGGCCCGCGAGCTGTCGTCGCAGTACAAGGTCGTGTACGGCCGTCCCGAGTCGCTCGTGCCGCCCGCGAAGATCGACGTCGCGTCAGGCCGCCCGGGCGTCACCATGCGGGGCACGCCGGCGCGCGGACAGGCCGGAGCCTGACGCCGTGCATCGCCTTGCCGTCGCGGCCGCCTGTCTCGTCCTCGTCGCCGCCCTCCCGGCGCGCACCGGCGCGCAGCGGCCCCAGTTCCGCAGCACGATCGACATCGTGTCGCTCAACGTGACGGTCGTCGACAGCGCCAACCACTACATCACCGACCTCGATCAGACCGACTTCGCGGTGTTCGAAGACGGCGTGAAGCAGGAGCTCGTCTTCTTCACGCGGCGGCCGCAGCCGATTGCGCTCTCCCTGCTGCTCGACAGCAGCGCCAGCATGGAGGACAAGATTCAGACGCTGCAGGCGGCCGCCGTCAATTTCGTCAAGCGCCTCAAGTCGAACGATCTGGCGCAGGTCATCGATTTCGACAGCCGCGTCACGATCCGGCAGGCGTTCACGTCGGATCAGGCGGCGCTGCAGGCCGCGATCCTGCAGACGGTCTCGGGCGGCTCCACCTCGCTGCACAACGCCATCTACGTGTCCCTCAAGGAGCTCGGCAAGATCAAGGCGCAGAACGAGGAGGACGTGCGCCGGCAGGCGCTCATTGTCTTCTCCGACGGCGAGGATACGTCGAGCCTCGTCGCGTTCGAGGAAGTACTCGACCTGGCCAAGCGGTCCGAGACCTCGATCTACACCATCGCCCTGCGGGGCAACGAATCGGGCAGCCGCGGATTTCGCGAGGCCGAGTTCGTCATGCGCCAGCTCGCGCAGGAGACCGGCGGCCGGGCCTTCTTCCCTGCGAAGATCGACGATCTGAACGGCGTCTACGCGCAGATTGCCGACGAGCTCGCCAGCCAGTACACCCTCGGCTACACGTCGAAGAACCCCCGCAACGACGGCGCCTTCCGCCGGATCGTGGTGCAGCTATCGCGGCCGAACGTGGCCGCGCGCACCAAGAAGGGGTACTTCGCTCCAACGCGTTGAACGTCCTTCCCCTCGTTCTGTACGCCGCCGCCGGCATCGTGTATGCCGTGCATTTCGCGACCCGCCAGCCGCAGGCGGGCCGGCTCGCCACCACCGTGCTCATTGTCGCCGTCCTCACCCACACCTTCGTCATCGGCATGCAGACGATGGAAGTGCGGCACGTGCCGTTCGCCAACCCGTCGCGCGCCATCTCCACCTTCGTGTGGCTGTTCGCGCTGTCGTACCTCTACCTGGAAATCACGACCGACGAGCGGGCGATGGGCGTCTTCATCATGCCGCTGCTGGTCGGGCTGCAGGTGATTCCCGCCCTGTCGCCCGGCGTCGAGAGCATCGACCCCGTGCTCGACAGCCCGTGGTTCTGGGTCCACGTGTCGTCGCTGCTGTTCGCCTACGCGAGCTTCGCCCTCGCGGGTGTGCTCGGCCTGACCTATGTCGTGCAGTTCAAGGAGATCAAGAAGAAGCACCTGGGCTACCTGTATACGCGGCTGCCGTCGCTCCAGACGCTCGACGTGATGAACTCGCGCGCGGTCGCGATCGGCTGGCTGTTCCTGACTGCCGGCGTCATCGTCGGCGCGGTCTGGACCGCGCAGGCGCGCGTCGCGGCCCCGGACGACCCCAACCTGCAGCTCATGGCGCTCAACGACCCGAAGGTCTTCGTCGCCGTCCTGACGTGGGTCGTCTATTCGTTCGCGATGGTTGCGCGGCGGGTGATGGGGTGGACGGGGCGCCGCGCCGCGTGGCTCTCGGCGCTCGGGTTCGCCATCGTCCTGCTGAATTTCCTCCCGATCAGCTACTTCGTGACGACGAGCCACACGTTCTAGAGCGTCGATGCATCTGTTACTGCTCGGCGTCAGCCATCGCACCGCCCCGGTCGATCTGCGCGAGCGGCTCGACTTCTCCAGCCGCGACGTGGGCGCCGCCGTCGAGTCGCTCGCGGCGCGGTCGTCGGCCACCGAATCGGTGGTCCTCTCCACCTGCAACCGGTCGGAGATCTACGTGGCGAGCACCGAGCCGGCCCGCGCGCGCGAGGAATTGATCGCGTTCCTGAGCGACTACCACCAGCTGCCGCCAGACGTATTTCTGCCGCACCTGTTCGCGCATGACGACACGACCGCCGCGCATCATCTGTTCCGCGTGGCGGCGGGGCTCGACTCGCTCGTCATCGGCGAGCCGCAGATCCTCGGGCAGGTGAAGGACGCGTTCCAGGCGGCCTCCGAGCGGCGCTGCACGGGCCCGCTCCTCAGCAAGACGTTTCACTGGGCGTTCGGCGTCGGCAAGCGCGTGCGGTCCGAGACCGCGCTCGGCGAGGGCGCCCTCTCGGTGAGCTTCGCGGCGGTGGCGCTCGCGCGTAAGATTTTCGGCCGCCTCCAGGGACGCCACGTCCTCGTCGTCGGCGCCGGCGAGATCAGCGCGCTGACCGCGCAGCACCTGCGCAGCCACGGCGTCGCGGAAATCGTGATCACCAGCCGGACGGCCGCGCACGCCGAGGCGCTCGCCGCGCAGGTGGGGGGACACGCCGTGCCCTGGAGCGAGCTGCCGCGCGCCATGGCGCGCGCCGACATCGTCGTCACCGCCACCGGGTCGCAGCGCCCGATCATCACCCGGGCCGATGTGGAGGCGGTCACCGGCCGGAGACGCGCCGACCCGCTGTTCATCATCGACATCGCCGTCCCGCGCGACGTGGACCCGGCCGTCGCCGAGATCGAACAGGTGTTCCTCTACAACGTGGACGATCTGCGGGGCATCGTGCAGGAGAACCTGGCGCGCCGCGGCGCCGAAATCGCCCGGGCCGAAGCGATCGTCGCCGAGGAACTCGCGCGCTTCACCGCGTGGCACCGCTCGCGGCGCGCGATACCCACCGTCGTCGCCCTGCGCCAGCGCTTCGACGACATCCGGCGCGCGGAGCTGCGGCGGCTCGACCCGAAGCTGGCGGGGCTGCCCCCGGAGGCCCGGTCGCGGATCGAGGAGGTCACCCGCCTCATCGTCGAAAAACTCCTCCTCGAGCCGACCGAACAGCTCAAGGCGCTGCCCGACGAAGAGACGCAGGCCGCGTACACCGAAGCCGTCAACCGGCTCTTCCGGCTCGGCGACGACGCCGAGCCGCCCCGTGGCGAGTCGGAAACCCTGCCCACCGATCGGTCCCACAAATAAGAGAATGGAGGGGCCGGCCTGGAGGCCGGCCCGAATACATGGCTACCCTCAGGCTCGGCACGCGCGGCAGCCCCCTCGCGCTGTACCAGGCGAACGCCGTCGCGGATCTCCTCCGGGCCCGCTCGGGCGCCACCTGCGAGATAGTCGTCATCAGGACGTCGGGCGACCGGCTCGCCGACGCGACCCTCGCGCAGGTCGGCGGCAAGCGCCTGTTCGTCAAGGAGATTGAGGACGCGCTCGCCGCCGGCACGATCGATCTGGCCGTGCACAGCAGCAAGGACATGCCCGCGGCGCTCCCCGACGGACTGGCGATCGGCGCCGTGCTGCCGCGCGAGGACGCGCGCGACGCCGTCGTGCTGCCGGACGGAGGCGCAGGCGGTGACGGCGCGCGCCGCGTCCCGATGTCGCTGTCCGATCTGCAGGCGCGGCTCGGGACGACGCCGCGGATCGGCACGAGCAGCATCCGGCGGACGGCCCAGCTCGTGCGGCTGTTCCCCGGTGCGCGGTTCGAACCGATACGCGGCAACCTCGACACGCGACTGCGCAAGCTCGACACGGGCACGTCCGACGCGCTCGTCCTGGCGGCGGCAGGCCTGAAGCGGCTCGGGTACGAACGGCGGATCTCCGTGATGCTGCCGCCCGGGATCTGCGTGCCGGCGCCGGGCCAGGGCATCATCGCCGTGGAAATCAGGATCGCCGACCGCGCCGTCCGTGCGGCCATCGAGCCGATCGACGACGCGCCGTCCGCGGCCGCGCTCGCCGCCGAGCGGATGGTGGTGAGCCGGCTCGGCGGCGGGTGTCAGATGCCGATCGGCGCGCACGCCGCCGTCTCGTCCGGCGGGCTGTCGCTCTCGGCCATTGTCGTGTCACTCGACGGCGCGCGCGCCATACGCGCCGAGTCGTCCGGAGCGCTGTCGGACGCCGACGGCGTCGGCGCGCGCGCGGCCGACCGTCTCCTCGCGCAGGGCGCGGCCGAGATCCTGGCGGAGGCGGACCAGCCGCGCGCCGCCGTCGAAGGGCTGCAGTCGTGAGACGGCCCGCCGTCTACCTGATCGGCACCGGCCCCGGCGACCCGCGTCTGCTCACCGTCCACGGCCTCGAATGCCTGCGCGCGGCCGATGTCGTGGTCTACGACCACCTCGTCCCGCGCCGGCTGCTGACCTACGCGCGCACCGGCGCCGAGCTCATCGACGTCGGCGCCACCGCGCCGCAGCCAATCGCGCAGGAGGCCATCAGCTACCTGCTGGCGGACAAGGCGCGCGAAGGCAACCTCGTCGCGCGGCTGAAATGGGGCGACCCCTTCGTGTTCGACCGGGGCGGCGAGGAAGCGCTGTTCCTGCACGAGCAACGCGTCCCGTTCGAGATCGTGCCGGGCGTGGCGGCCGGGCTCAGCGTCCCGGCGTACGCGGGCATTCCCGTGAGCTATCCGGGCGCGGGCGACACGATCACGCTGGTGCGCGGCTACGAGGACGAGAACCGGACGCCGCCGGCAGTCGACTGGTCGAGCCTGCGGCGCCTGGACGGCACCATCGTCTGCTACGCGGGGGCGCAGCAGTTGCCGCGCGTCCTCGAGGCGCTGCGATCGCACGGCTGGCCGGCCGAGACGCAGGCGGCGATCATCTACAACGGCACGCTGCCGGATCAGGACACGGTGTCGGGCAGCATCGCCGAGCTGGCGGACCTGCTTCACCAGCGGCCGCGCCGGAAACCGGCGACGCTCGTGGTGGGACGCGTGGTCGGGCTGCGGGAGCACCTCCGCTGGTTCGACGCGCGGCCGCTCTTCGGCCGCCGCGTGCTGGTGACGCGGCCCCGCGCGCAGGCCGGCGAGCTGGTCGACCGCCTCGCGGCGTTCGGCGCCGACCCCATCGAGGCGCCGGTCGTCCGCATCGCGCCGCCGGAGGATCGCGGCCCGCTGCTCGCGGCCGCCGCCGCGCCGGACGCCTTCGACTGGATCATCTTCACGAGCATCAACGCGGTCGAGGCCTTCATGCACGCGCTCATCGAGCGGGGCCGCGACGTCCGCGCGCTCAAGGGCCCGCGGCTGTGCACCGTGGGGCCGGGCACCGCGGAGAAGCTGGCCCACTACGGCATCAGGGTCGATCTGGTGCCGGAGGAATTCCGCGCCGAAGGCGTGGTCCGGGCGATCGCCGGGAGCGGCCCGGTGGAGGGCCTTCGTGTGCTGCTGCCGAGAGCCGATATCGGGCGCGAGGTCATTGCCAACGAACTGCGGCGGGCCGGAGCGGTGGTCACCGATGTCGTCGCGTACCGGACCGTGACCGAGGAGACGCTGCCCGATCACGAGCCCGACGTGTACGGGCTGCTTCTCGAAGGCGGGATCGATGTCGTCACGTTCACGAGCGCCTCGGCCGTGCGCAGCTTTGCCCGGATTTTCGGCGAGGAACAGGCGGCGGACCTCCTCAAGACCATCGTCGTGGCCGTCATCGGACCGACCACGGCGGACGCGGCCCGGCAGCTCGGCATCCCCGTGACGATTCAGCCGCAGGCGTATACGATCACGGCGCTGGTGGACGCCATCGTGGCGCACTACAAATAGGATCAGACCCATGGCTGTCACGACCGCGTCCCGTCTCACCCTGGCCCGCCGGCCGCGCCGGCTCCGGCGCACCGAGGCGATTCGCAGCCTCGTGCGCGAAACGCACCTGCGGCCCGACTGCTTCGTCTACCCGCTGTTCGTGTGCGAGGGGCGCGGCGTCCGCCGCGAGGTCCCCTCCATGCCCGGAGTGTTCCAGCTCTCGGTGGACGAGGCGGTGCGGGAGGCCGTGGCGGCCAGGGAGGACGGCGTCCTGGGCGTCCTGCTCTTCGGGCTGCCGGGAGCCAAGGACGCCACCGGCTCGACGGCGGCCGACCCGGAAGGACCGGTGCAGTCGGCCGTCCGCGAGATGAGGCGCGCCGTGCCCGACCTCGTCATCATCACCGACGTCTGCCTGTGCGAGTACACGTCGCACGGGCACTGCGGGATTCTCGACGGCGAGGAGATCGTCAACGACGTGACCGTCGCGCATCTGGTGCCGGTGGCGCTGTCGCACGCGGTGGCCGGCGCCGATTTCGTGGCCCCGTCCGACATGATGGACGGCCGCGTGGCCGCGATCCGGCAGGCACTCGACGAGCGCGGCTTCGAACGGGTCGGCATCATGTCGTACGCGGCGAAGTACTGCTCGGCGTTCTACGGCCCGTTCCGCGACGCCGCCGACTCGGCGCCGCAGTTCGGCGACCGCCGGAGCCACCAGATGGATCCCGCCAACGTCGATGAGGCGCTGCGCGAAGTGGAGACCGATCTCGCCGAGGGCGCGGACATCGTCATCGTGAAACCCGCGCTCACCTATCTCGACGTGATCGCGCGGGTGAAGCAGCGCTTCAACCAGCCGACCGCGGCGTACTTCGTGAGCGGCGAATACGCGATGCTCAAGGCGGCGGGCGCCAACGGCTGGATCGACGAGCCGCGGGCCATGATGGAGACGCTCACCGCCATCCGGCGCGCCGGCGCCGACATCATCATCACCTACTACGCACGCGAGGCGGCGCGCCGGCTGCGGTGAGAACACCGGTCCGCAGCCGACAGCTCTTCGCGCGCGCCCGGCAGATCCTGCCCGGCGGCGTGGACAGTCCGGTTCGCGCCTTTCAGGCGGTCGGCGGCACGCCGCTCTTCATCCGCCGGGCCGCGGGCGCGACGATCGTGGACGTCGACGGCAACCGCTTCATCGATTACGTGATGTCGTGGGGCCCGCTCATTCACGGCCACGCGCCGCCCGGGCTCGTCCGCGCGGCCGCCGCGACCGCCCGGCTCGGCACGAGCTTCGGCGCCCCCACCGCCCTCGAGCACGAGCTCGGTGAGCGCGTGCGCGCGCTCGTGCCGTCGATGGCGCGCGTCCGCTTCGTCAGCTCGGGCACCGAAGCGGCCATCAGCGCGGTGCGGCTCGCACGGGCGTTCACCGGCCGCGACCGGATCGTCAAGTTCGCCGGCTGTTATCACGGCCACGGCGACGCGTTCCTCGTCAAGGCGGGGTCCGGGGCCACGACGCTCGGCGTCCCGACCAGCCCGGGCGTCACGCGCGCGGTGGCCGCCGACACGCTGCTCGCCCGGTACAACGACCTGGACTCGGTGCGCGCGCTGTTCGACGCGCAGCCGGCCGGGATCGCCGCCATCATCGTCGAGCCGATCGCGGGCAACATGGGCGTGGTGCCGCCCGCCGGCCAGTTCCTCGCCGGGCTGCGATCGCTCGCGATGCAGCACGGCGCGCTGCTGATCTTCGACGAGGTGATCTCCGGCTTCCGGGCGGCGGCGGGGGGCGCGCAGGCGGTGTTCGGAATTGCGCCGGACCTCACGTGCCTGGGCAAGATCATCGGCGGCGGCTTCCCCGTCGGCGCCTACGGCGGGCGGGCCGACGTCATGGAGATGGTGGCGCCCGCGGGGCCGGTGTATCAGGCCGGGACGCTCTCGGGCAACCCGGTGGCGATGACGGCGGGGCTCTGGGCGCTGAAGCGGCTGACCGGGCGGCTCTACCGCGACCTGGCGCGGCGCGGCGCGATGCTGGCCGCGGGCCTGGCCGATGCGGCGCGTGCCGCCGGCGTGCCGGTGCAGGTCAACGCGTTCGGATCGGTGCTGACGCCGTTCTTCACCTCGTCACCCGTGCGCGACTACGACTCGGCGCTCACGGCGAACACCGGCGCGTATGCGACATTCTTCCGGGGCATGCTGGCGCGCGGCATCTACCCGCCGCCCTCGCAGTTTGAGGCGTGGTTTCTCTCGGCCGCGCACACCGACCGGGATATCGCGCGAACGATCGAGGCCGCGCATGCGGCCATGAAAGACGTCGCGCGGGCGATCTGAGTGGCGACGCACACGACGCGCACCGCGGGTTGACACCCGCCGGCCAAAGGTGCGACGGTCTGCGCATGACACGCCTGCGACACGTACAGACCGCCGCGCTCGCCTTGTCCCTGCTTGCCCTGGACGCCGGACTCACGGCGCAGACGCCCGGCGAGCGGTGGGTCGGCACGTGGGCGACCGCCGAAGTCGGACGGCCACAGACGCCGCCGCCGGTGGTTCCCGGTCCGCCCCCCTTCATGCCCAATCAATGTCCGGCGAACCCGGCCCCGGCGGCGCCCGGGTTCCTGCACTTCTCCAATCAGACGCTCCGTCAGATCGTGCACGCGAGCCTCGGCGGGACGAGCGCGCGCGTGGTGCTGAGCAACAAGTACGGCACGGCGCCGCTCGCGATCGGCGCGGCGCACGTCGCGCTCCGCGACAGGGAGGCGGCCATCCGGAACGGTTCCGATCGCGCGCTGACCTTCGGCGGGGCCTCGACGGTGACCATTCCACCAGGCGCGATGGCCTACAGCGATCCCGTGAGTCTCACGATCCCGGACATGAGCGACCTGGCCATCGATCTCTTCCTTCCGGGCGACACGAACGGCCCGGCGCCGCTGACCATGCACAACACGGCGGTGCAGACCAGTTATGTGTCGCGAGCCGGCAACCACGCGGGTGCGACGGCGCTCCCCGTTGCAGCGACAACCCAGAACTGGTTCGTCATTCACCGCGTGGACGTGTCGGCGGCGCCCTCCGCCGGCGGCCTCGTCGTGTACGGCGACTCGATCACCGACGGGACGCGCTCGACGCCGGACACGAACAACCGGTGGCCCGATCAGCTCGTCCGGCGGATGCTGTCGGCGTCGCCGCCGCTGAGGCTCGGCGTGATGAACGGCGGCATCGCCGGCAACCGCGTCCTGAGCGATGCCAATTTCGCGGTGGGCATCAACGCGCTCGCCCGCTTCGAGCACGACGTCGCCGCGCAGCCGGGCGTCACGCACGTCATCTTCATGGAGGGCATCAACGACATCGGACAGGCGCGCGAGAGCGCGGCGCCCTCGGCCGGCGATGTCATCGCGGGGCACAGACAGATCATCGCGATGGCCCATGCCCGAGGGCTGACCATCATCGGCGCCACGCTGACCCCGTTCTACGGCGCCGCCTATTACACGGATGTCGGGGAAGCGAAGCGCCAGGCGGTGAACCAGTGGATTCGGACGAGCAGGGCGTACGACGCGGTCGTCGACTTCGACCAGGCCACCCGGGATCCCGGCGATCCGAAGAAGCTGCTCCCGGCCTACGATTCCTGCGACCACCTGCACCCGAGCGACGCGGGATACAAGGCGATGGCGGACGCGGTCGATCTCAAGGTGCTCAGGGCCGGCAGGTGAACGGCGCTGTCGCCTGTCGCGTCAGCGGGACGCGTCGATCTGGACCGCCTGATTGATCCGCACGCGCAGCACGGAGCCGGCCGGGAGATCCACTTCCTTGCCCTCGGTTGCGGCCAGCGTGCCGCCGGCGCCGATCAGAATGCCGGCCAGCGCGCCCTTGAAGCCGCCCAGAATGCCGCCGAGGATGGCGCCCACGCCCGCGCCGGTGCCGATGCGCCCGGCTTCACCCTTGATGCCCTCGCCCTCGATCGCCTGCGTCACGGTGGCACGGATGGGATACGCGCGGCTGTTCACCGTGAGCTGATCGAAGCTGAGCGTCATCCGTGCGGTGCGGTTGGTGCGCGTGGCGGGATCGACGCTCGTGATGACCCCGCGCATCGCCGATCCGGCCGGGACGAGCGTCCGGCCGCCGGCGTTGAAGTCGATGAGCGTCGTCGCCTCGAAGCGATCCTCCACCGCGGAGGTCCCGGAGTTCAGCCGCGTGGCGAGCCGGACGTCCATCTCGGTCCCGACCGGGATCTCACCGGCGGCGCGGGCGGGTGTCGCCGCAGGAGCGGTGCCGCGGGCGGCCGGCGGGGGCGCGGAGGCGCCCGCAGAGTCGCCGCGCGCGCGCGTGCGCAGGTCTTCGACGCGGTCGCGGACCTCGGCGTATTCGCTGCGCACGAGCGCGCCTTCCTTGCGGAGCTTCACCTTGAGGTAGATCGTCTCGTCGCGCAGATCGTCGAGCTCGGCCTGGAGCTGGCCGGCGCGCACCGCGTCGCGCGTCCGCAGCTGCGACACGTCGGTGCCGGCCTGGTAGACGTTGTCCTGCAGCCGCTGGAGGTCGGCCTGGGTGACGTTCTGTGCCGACGCAGGCACGGCACAGCCGATCGCGACGAGCGCCGCCAGCGCGGCCCGCTGCATGCGACACATCGTGATTCCTCCTGGATGAAAGCAGTTCTCAGGTTGCTTCGGTGCTGTGGTGCTGAGGTGCCGGTTCACCGGTCGCTGCGGTCCGCGGTGCGCAGGCGCGGGGACCGCCGCCGACCCCGGCGTTGAACCGATGACCTGAGAACCCAGGAACCGGAACCCGAGCACCTGAGCACCTGAGCACCCGAGCACCTGAGCACCCGAGCACCCGAGCACCGCTCTAGTTCCGCCACGGCATCAACCGCTCGATCCAGCTGATGCGCGTCAGGTCGTTGTAGATGACGGTCACCATCAGCGCCATCAGGAGGACGAATCCCGCCAGCAGCATCTTTTCCTTCACCGCCATGCTGAAATCGCGGCGGGCGACGCCCTCGAGCGCCATGATCAGGATGTGGCCGCCGTCGAGCACCGGAATCGGCAGCAGGTTGAGCAGCCCGAGGTTGAGGCTGATGGACGCCATCAGCGTGAAGAGCGCAATCCAGCCGGCCGCGGCCGACTCGCCCGAGAGCTGCGCGATGGCCACCGGGCCCATGAGCTGCCGCGGCGATGTCTGGCCGACGAACAGCCCGCCGAGCGTCTTGAAGATCAGGCCGCTGAACTCGATGTTGCGCTGGATGCTCAGCTGGATGGCCTCGAACGCGTTCGGATCGAACCGCCGCGTCGGCTCGCTCACATACAGGCCGAGCATGCCTCGGTCGCCCCGCTGCACCGGCGTCGCGCGGATGTGCTGCGTCTGTCCCGCGCGCTGGATCGTCAGATCGATCTCGCGACCGCCGTTGCGCGAGATCGCCTCGATCAGCTGCGGACGGGTCACCATCCGCTCGCCGTTCACCGCGAGCACGACGTCGCCCGCCTTCAGCCCGGCCTTCTCGGCCGGCTCGCCGGCAATCACCGACGCGACGATCGGGTTGATGTCGGGCAGCACGCCGATGTTGCCAATCTCGTACCGCGTCTCCGACTGCGGCCGGACGCTCACCGTCCGCCGCTGCCCGTCGCGCTGCAGGGTCATCGAGACATCGCGCCCCGCCCGCGTGCCCACCGCCAGGAAGAGGTCGTCCCAGGTGTCGACGCCCTCGCCGGCGACCGAGAGGATGCGGTCGCCGCGCTGGATGCCGGCCGCTTCGGCCGGCGAGCCGGGCGTGACCGCACCGACCACGGGCGGCTGGTCCTGGTAAATCGGCACCTCCGCGCCCTGCGCGAGCACGACCGCCATGACGACCACGGCGAGGAGGATGTTCATGACCGGCCCCATGATCAGGATCTGGAACCGCTCCCACTTGGTGCGCGACAGGAATTCGTCGGGCCGGCCCGTCCGGGGATCGTCCGGGTTCTCGCCGGCCATCTTGACGTAGCCGCCGAGCGGAACGGCGCTGACGCAGTACTCGGTGTCGCCGCGGCGTATCTTGAGGAGCTTCGGTCCGAAGCCGAGCGAGAACGTCAGGACGCGCACGCCGAGGCGGCGCGCCGCCAGGAAGTGGCCGAGCTCGTGCACGAACACGAGCACGCCCAGGACAAAGAGGAATGCGACGAGCGTGTTCACCGGATCAATTCTAACCCCCGCGCCCGGTCGCGGGCGTAGTCCCGGGCCCATGCGTCAACCCGGCGCACGACCTGCAGCGAGGACACCTCCTCCGCCCGATGCGCCGCCATCGTCTCCGCGATGACGCGGGGGATGCCCGTAAAGCCGAGCGTCCGGCCGAGAAACGCCTCCACCGCGACTTCGTTGGCGGCGTTGAGCACGACCGGCAACGTCCGCCCGCCGCGCAGCGCCTCGTAGGCCAGCCGCAGGCAGGGAAACCGATCGGGCGACGGCGGCAGGAAATCGAGCCGGCCGGCGCGGGTCAGATCGAGCGGCGGCAGCGGGCTCTCCCACCGGTCGGGGTACGAGCAGGCGTACTGAATCGGGAGCCGCATGTCGGTGACGCCCATCTGCGCGATGACCGATCCGTCGACGAGCTCCACCATCGAGTGAACGATCGACTGCGGGTGAATGACGACGTCGATCTCGTCGGCGGACACGCCGAACAGCCAGTGCGCCTCGATCACCTCGAGTCCCTTGTTCATCAGCGTGGCCGAATCAATCGTGATCTTCCGCCCCATCTGCCACGTCGGATGCCGCAGCGCCGCTTCCGGGTCGACCCGCTCGAGGTCGCGCTCGGGATAGTCGCGGAACGGCCCGCCCGACGCCGTCAGGATCAGCCGCCGGATCTCCGCGCGCGCGCGTCC
The DNA here is from genome assembly GCA_016213695.1 of Acidobacteriota bacterium. GTDB lineage: Bacteria > Acidobacteriota > Vicinamibacteria > Vicinamibacterales > UBA2999 > DATCJA01. Next base: position 14,943 of record JACQZV010000182.1, read on the forward strand.
GTGGAGGCACTGATGGACGGCGTTGTGCTCGCTGTCGACCGGCAGAATCACGACGCCGCGGCGCCTCGCCGCATCGGTGACGAGCCGCCCCGCCATGACGAGCACTTCCTTGTTGGCCAGGGCGATGGTTTTTCCAGCCTCGATGGCCGCCAGGACGGCCTCGAGGCCCGCGGTGCCGGCCGACGCGCAGATGACGATATCCGCGGCAGGGTGCGTGGCGACCGCGACGAGCCCCTCGGTCCCCGCGGCCGCCAGGAGAGGCGCGTCTGCGCCTCTGAGCGAGGTCAGCCTGTCGATCCCCTCGCCGGTGGCCATCGCCACCGTCTCGGGGCGGTACTTCGCAATCTGCTCGGCGAGCAGGCCGGCATTCTCGCCCGCCGCCAGCGCCACCACTTTCAGGCGGTCGGGATGCGCGTCGACCACCGCCAGCGCGCTGCGGCCGATCGAGCCGGTCGATCCGAGAATGGCGAGGTGCTTCACAACAGTGGGCGGTGGGCGGTGGGCAGCGGGCAGTGGGCGGTCAGCTCACCACGTACAGGTAAAACGCCGGTGTCGCAAAGAGCAGCGCGTCGAGTCGGTCGAGGACGCCGCCGTGGCCGGGAATGAGCGCGGAACTGTCCTTCACGCCGGCGATGCGCTTCAGCCGCGACTCGAAGAGGTCGCCGCAGATGCCGAGCACGGCGATGGTGACGCCGAGGAGCGCCAGCGACGGCCGGCGCGCGCCGGGCAGCCACGCCGGCCCGGCGAGCACGATGAAGAGCGTTGCGAGCGCGGCGCCGCCGATCGCCCCTTCCACGGTCTTGTGTGGACTGATGGCCGGCGCCAGGGGCCGCCGGCCGAACCGCCGGCCCGTGTAGTACTGCGCCGAGTCGCTCACGACGATCGTCGCAATGAGCAGCAGCGCCGCCGTGCGCCCGGCCGAGGCGTGAACGGCGGCCAGCATCCCGAGCGGCATGCCGACGTACCAGGCCGCGAGCACGCGGGCGGCCGCGCGGTCGACGGTCATGCCGAGGAACAGCACTTCGACGGCGAGCCACCCGAGGCCGAGGACGAGCAGCGCCAGCAGGCCGCCGCGCTCCGGACTCGACATGCCCCAGCACACCACGACGACGAGCGCGAGCAGCGGCAGCGAATGGGGCGGGCGCGCGTTCTGATACAGGATCCCGATGTACTCGCGAGAGGCAAGCGCGGCGACGGCTGCGGCGAGGACGCGCAGGCCGAAGGAGGGCAGCCACAGGATGGCCGCGAGCGCGGCGGCGCCGAGCGCCAGGCCGCTCAGAATCCGGATCATTGCGCGCCGATGGCCGCGCGCGCCGGGGTGATGCCGCCGTAGCGCCGCTCGCGCTTCTGATACGCGAGGATCGCCTCGAGCAGGTGGCGGCGGCGGAAATCGGGCCAGAGCGTGTCGGTGACGTAGATCTCCGCGTACGCAATCTGCCAGAGCAGGTAGTTGCTGACGCGCATCTCGCCGCTCGTGCGGATCAGCAGATCCGGATCGGGCTGCCCCGCCGTGTAGAGAAACTGCGCGAACCGTTCCTCGTCGAGTTCCTCGGGACGCACCCCCGCTTCCATCGCGCGCCTGGCGGCATCGACGATCTCGGCACGGCCGCCGTAGTTGAGCGCGACGTTGAACAGCATGCCGGTGGACTGCGCGGTCCCTTCGATGCCGGTCTGCAGCTCCCGCCGCACGTCGGCGCTGAGCTCCTCGGTCCGCCCGATCACCTGGAACCGGATGTCGTTCCGGAGCAGCGTCTTCAGTTCCGACCGCAGGTAGCGCTTCAGCAGCAGCATGAGCGTGCTGACCTCGGACGCCGGCCGCTTCCAGTTCTCGATCGAGAAGGCGTAGAGGGTGAGCACCCCGAGGCCGAGCCGCGCGCCCGTCTCGACGGTGTCGCGCACGGCCTCGATGCCCGCGCGGTGGCCTTCGACGCGCGGCAGGTGGCGCTGGGCGGCCCAGCGGCCGTTGCCGTCCATGATGATGGCCACGTGGGCCGGCAGCCGATCGAACTGGATCTGCCGCGCGAGCGCTTCGTCGGGGTGACCCGCTGGAATCCACGCCAGCAGCTGCTCGAGGGACATCGCTTCGGTGGTTCAATCATAGTCCACGCCGACGAGGACCAACCCGTGCGGCGGCGCGGTCGCCCCCGCCTGCGCGCGGCTGGCGCCGGCGACGAGCGCGCCCATCGAGGCTGCGGGACGCCGCCCCCGGCCGATCTCCACGAGCGTGCCGACGATGGCGCGGACCATGTGGCGGAGAAAACCGTTCGCGCTGATCTCGTACGCGAGGAGCGGACCGCCCTGGTCGTGGACCAGCGCCCCGCCGCCGGCGCCCGCCTCCTGGCTCCGTTCCACGAGCCGTGAACACGTCACGGTGCGATGCGGATCCTTCGTCGCGCCGCCGCTGCTGCGAAACGCCGAGAAATCGTGCGCGCCGACAAGCGCCGCGGCCGCCGACCGGATGGCGTCGAGGTCGAGCGGCTCCGGCACATGCCAGACGTACGCCCGCTCGAACGGACTGACGCCCGGCGCATTCCGCAGCAGGTAGCGGTAGGTCTTGGACCGCGCGCTGAACCGCGCGTGGAACCCGGGCGCCGCGTCCTCGACGCGAATGACGCGAACGTCCGGCGGCAGGCAGGCGTTCGCGCCACGCGCCAGCACGTCGGCATGATGGAGGCAGGCGAGCTGGACGCTGGCCACCTGACCGAGCGCGTGCACGCCCGCATCGGTGCGGCCGGCGCCGTGCACCGTCACGGGTGCCCCTTCGAACCGCGCCAGCGCCTCTTCCAGCAGGCCCTGAATCGAGACCCCCTCGGCCTGCCGTTGCCAGCCGACAAAGCGGGTGCCGTCGTAGGCGATCGTCAGCTTGAGCGTGCGCACTGCTTGCCCGTCATCGCCGGGCGCATCCGCTCACGTACGCGATCCCGGTTTCACGACCGGCTGCCCCGCCAAACACAGCGGACAGGCTTCCGGCGAGTAGGTCGGCAGCGGCACCGCGGCGAGCGCGTGGAACGGGACGTCGAGGCGCTGCTCGCCGCCGCTGCGATCGATGATGGCCGCGGCGCCGACGACCTCCGCGCCGGCGGCGCGGGCGACGTCGATCGTCTCTCGCGTCGACCCGCCAGTGGTCACGACGTCTTCCACGACGAGGACGCGTTCGCCCGGCGCGAGCGTGAAGCCGCGCCTGAGCGTGAGCCGGCCGTCCTGCCGTTCGGCGAACAGCGCCCGGATGCCGAGCGCCCGGCCCACTTCCTGGCCGATGACGATCCCGCCGAGCGCGGGCGAGAGTACGGCCCGGGCGCCGAGCGCGCGGACGCGGCCGGCCAGCGCGGCACCGAGCGCCTCGGCCTCGCGCGGGTGCTGCAGCACGAGCGCGCACTGCAGGTATCCGGCGCTGTGCAGCCCCGACGTGAGACGGAAGTGTCCTTCGAGCAGCGCGCCCGACTTCCGGAAACGTTCGAGAACCTCGGCGGCGTCCATCAACGACGCCTATAGTCTAAGAGCGATCGGGCTTCAGGCTTCGGGCTTCGGGCTTCAGGCTTCAGGCTTCAGGCTCTAGGTTTCTGGCTTTGGACGTAGGGAGTTGATATGCGCATCCTTGTTCTGCTGGTTCTGATGATGCCCGCGCTGGCGGCGGCGCAGTCCGCGGCGCCGGCGGCGGTCCAGGCAGCCGACCTCCGCCGCCTCACCGTCACCGTGGACGAGGCCGTGGCGATGGCGCTCGAGCACAACCTCGGCGTGCAGATCGCGCGAATCGATCCGCAGATACAGGATGTCGGTGTGGCGCAGGCGCGCGCCGCCTGGTTCCCGACGTTCACGAGCGCGCTGCAGACGTCTGGCACCGACACCCCCAACAACAGCTTTCTGTCGGGCGCGCTCGGGCCGAAGACGAGCGACGACCGCCTGACCACGAACGTCGGCGTCGCGCAGCCGCTGCCCTGGGGCGGCGCGTACTCGGTCGGCTGGGACAGCGCGCGATCGACCACCACCAACATCTTCTCGAATTTCTCGCCGCAGCTGCGCTCGTCGGTCGCGCTCACCTACCGCCAGCCGCTGCTGCGCGGCTTCTCGATCGACACGCCCCGCCAGCAGCTGCTCGTCAGCCGCAAGAACCGCGAGATCGCGGACGTCGCGCTGCGGCAGGCGGTGGCGCAGACGACGCGCGCGGTCCGGCGCGCCTACTGGGACCTGACGTACGCGCGGGCGGCGCTCCAGGTGCAGACGCAGTCGCTCGAACTCGCCCGCCAGTCGCTGCGAAACACCCGCGCCCGCGTCGAGATCGGCACCACTCCGCCCATCGACGTCGTCGAGGCGGAGGCCGAAATGGCGCAGCGCGAGGAGGCTGTCATCGTCGCCGACGCGCAGATTGCCACCGCCGAAGACGCGCTCCGCGCGCTCATGTACGACCCGTCCGCGCCCGACTTCTGGTCGGTGCGGATCGAACCGGTGTCGGCGCCGCCGCTCGACGTGCGGGCGATCGACCCCGACGCGGCCGCACGGGCGGCGCTCGCCAACCGCGCCGACCTGCAGCAGGCGCAGAAGAACCTGGAGACCACCGGCATCAACCTGCGCTATTTCCGGAATCAGACGCTGCCCGACGTGACCGCGAGCGTCGACTACGGCGTCACCGGACTCGGCGGCACCCAGTTTGTCCGCGGGTCGGGATTCCCCGGCCCGATCGTCGGACAGACCGAGCGCGGCTTTGGCCGCGTGCTGGGGGATCTGTTCGGCAACACCTTCCCCGCCTGGACCGCGTCGGTCAGCGTGAGCTACCCGATCGGGCCGACGCCGCAGGACGCCAGCATGGCCCGCGCCCGCCTGCAGCTCGGCCAGCAGCAGGCGCAGCTGCGGAACCAGCAGCTGCAGGTGGCCACCGAGGTCCGCGAGGCGGCGCGGCAGGTGCTGACCAACCAGAAACGCGTCGAGACGACCCGCACGGCGCGGCAGCTGTCCGAGAGACGACTCGAGGCGGAGGAGCGGAAGCTGGCGGCCGGCACGTCCACGAGCTTTGTCGTGTTTCAGGTGCAGCGCGACCTCGCGCAGGCCCGCACCAACGAGCTGCGCGCGACGCTCGATTACAGCAAGTCGCTCGTGGACTTCGACACGGTGCAGGAGGCACCCTTGAGGTAGTCGTCAGTTGGTTGTCAGCCGGATAACTGACAACTGATAACTGACAACTGCCTGTGGGAGAATCCCTCTGTGCCGAAGGTTTCGGTGACCATCATCACGCTCAACGAAGCCGCCCACATCGGCGCGGCGATCGACAGCGCCGCCTGGGCGGACGAGATCCTGCTCGTCGACTCGGGCAGTACCGACGCCACCGTCGAGATCGCGCGGCGCAAGGGCGTGACGGTGCTCTCGCGCGACTGGTCGGGATGGGTCGACCAGAAGAACTTCGCCGCCGGGCGCGCGGCCCACGACTGGATCTTCTCGCTCGACGCCGACGAGCGCGTTCCCGCGGCGCTTGGCGACGAGATTCGCGCGCGGCTCGCCGGCGAGCCGCCGCTGCGCGGCTACCGGGTGCCGCGGGTGACGTACCACCTCGGCCGCTGGATCCGCACGACCGATTTCTATCCGGACTACCAGACGCGGCTCTACGACCGGCGGGCCGCCCGCTGGCGCGGCCAGTACGTCCACGAGTCGGTGGCGGTGGACGGCCCGGTCGGCCGGCTGCGGAACGAGCTCGAGCACTACTCCTTTCGCGACCTGCGCGACCAGATCGACCGCATCAACCTCTACACGACGCTGGCCGCTCGCCAGATGCACGAAGCGGGACGCCGGGCCGGGCCGATCGACCTGCTGGTGCATCCGCCGGCGGCGTTCCTCCGCAACTATCTGCTCCGCCGCGGGCTGCTGCAGGGCACGGCCGGGCTCACGATCTCGGCGATGCAGGCGTACTCGGTGTTCCTGAAATTCGCGAAGCTCTGGGAACTGCAGCGGCCCGGGCGGGCCACCGATACGTAGAGTCACGACTGCAGTATCCTGATCGGCCATCACGAGAAAGGACGGCCCGTGCCTCGTCAATCCCGGCGGATCGCCTGCGTCATCGGAGCGCTGATTGGTGTCCTCGCAGCACGTCCGGCGCACGCCCAGGGCTTCCCGCGGGCCACGCTTTTTCGGGTCGCGATCGAAACGGCGGCGCGGCGCGGCGATCCGCAGGAGTGGGCCGTGGCGCTGGCGGAACACTACGACATGGTGATCGCCAAGGCGCTGGACGATGAGGTCATCGGCCTGCAGAAGGCGGCGCCGTACCTCCAGGCCATCAAGGCACGTTACCCCGCCAAGGTGGTGTTGGACCACTTTCTGTTCACGGGACGAAACCCGGCGAGCACGCAGCCTGCGGTCTTTCCCGGCCACTGGCTGCTGCTGAATGGGACGACGCTCGCCGCCGATCTGTCGCGTGCCGATACCGTGCTTCAGGTGACCGACAGCAGCGTGCTCCGCGAGGGCGAAGCGGTCCAGATCATGGCGCTCAATGCCGCAGGCAAGCCCGACTACGAGAAGGTGGAACAGGTGCGGGTGGTGAGCGTGGCATCCGGGAGAGCGACGGTCGAACGCGGGGCGTTCGGCTCGACGCCCTTGGAATTCAAAGCGAGGGAGACCCGGGTCGCCGCACACGCCTGGGTGACGTGGAGCAACGAAGTCTGGAAGTACAACTTCTGCCTGGACGGTCCGCGGGATGGGGAGGGCCGCCGCCTTATCGAAGCGCTCGCCGGGACGCTCACCGGATATCTGGGCCCCGGCGGCATCCTCGCGGGCCTCGACGGCTACCAGTTCGACGTGGCGCAGTTCTATCCCTCCTCGCAAGACCAGGGCACGCGCAGGGTTGACTGTGACAACGACGGCCGTGCGGACGGAGGGCTTATCAACGGCGTGAATTCGTTTGGCCTTGGCGCGGTGACGTTCACGCGCACGCTGCGTGGCCTGGTGGGCAACGAGATCCTTCTGGTGAGCGAGGCGACCGGCCCGCGGAGCGACCGCGATATTGCCTACGCCAACGGGATCGAAAACGAATCGTTTCCGGACCTCCATGAGTGGGACCTTTTTTCCGCCGCGTACCAGCGCTATCAGTACTGGCTGCAGGCAGCGCGGCAGCCGCGCCTCTCGTACCTCCAGCTCAAGGAGTCCACCGAGGCGTTCACGCGGTGCCCGGACAGGGACCGCGGGACGAACTGGAAATATCGGCTCGCGCTGGCCGCGGCGCTCATGGGCAACGGGTACTTTGCCTACATTCCGTTCAACCCTGAGGACGAGCCTGACTGCTTCTTCACCGATCCCGTGACCCGTTACATCTACGGGGAGCTGGACGAGTTCAAAGCGGGACGGGCAGAACAGTGGAACTACCTGGGGCTTCCCTCCGGGGAGCCGCGCCGTCTCGACGCCTCGAGCGCCTCGCCAGGCCTGATCTCGAACGGCGACTTCGAGCAGGACGTGCGCGGCGCGACCCTGGCTCTCGTCGGCGCCTCCCAGGCGACGCTGGCGCGCGACGCATCGCAGGCGGGCAAAGGCGCGGCGTCCCTGCACGTCGCCATCACCCGCCTCGACCCGGACCCGGCAGACAACAAGGTCCGCGTGGAGTTTCCGTCGTTCGCCGTGCAGAAGGGGCGGCCATATACGCTGCGCCTGCGCGTGCGCGCCGACCCGAAGTACGGCGCCGTCGATCCGGCATTTGCGGAGGTTCCGCGGCGCGTGGCGGTGCTCTTCCGTGCGGGCACATCCCGCGTGACGCAGGATGTGACCGCGGATCGTACGTGGAGGGAGTACTCGCTCACGTTCGTCGCGCCCGACAACGACGCGGCGGCGACCGTGGCCTTCGTCCTTGGCGTGGAGGCGGGCGACGTCTGGCTCGACGACCTGCGCCTGTCCCAGGGCTCGGGCGACGTGTTCGTCAGACGCTTCGAGAAGGGAGTCGTACTGCTGAACGCCAGCACGCAGCCGGTGCGGTTTGACCTGGCGGCGCTCTTCCCCGGCTTGACGCTACGACGCATCTCCGGGACTCAGGATCCCGCCGTGAACAGCGGCGCGCTCGCGGGATCCGCGGTCACGGTGCCGGAACGGGATGCGCTCATCCTGGTCCCCGCGGACTGACGTTCAGTTCGTCACGTCCTGCCTTTCCGGAGCTCGTCGGCGAGGAGGATCGCTTCGGCGATTTCCTTCTTGGTCTTGCGCCGCTGGCGGCTGTGCCGCTGGATCGTGAGGTGGGCCTCCTCTTCGCTGACGCCGAGGTCGCGCTGCAGAATGCCTTTGGCCCGGTCGACGATCTTGCGGGTCTCGAGCTGCTCGGACAGTTCGACGTTCTCGGTCTCGAGCCGCGCCATCTCGATTTCGGCGCCGACGAGAAACCCAATCGTCGCAATCACCTGAATCTCGCGGCGGCTGTGCTCGTGCGTCCGCCGGTGCTGCAGGTTGATGACGCCGACGACCTTGCCGCGCGACCGCACCGGCACCGAGAGGAAGGCCTCGTACCGGTCCTCGGGCAGCTCGTTGAACGCCTGGAAGCGCGGATCCTCGAACGCGCGGCGCGCGACGGCCACCGGCTCGCCCTGCTCGGCCACCCAGCCCGTGATCCCCTCCCCGACGCGCAGCTTCAGCCGATCGACGACGTCGGGGTGGGGTGTTTTCGACGCGCGCAGCACGAGGTCGTCGTCTTCGAGGACGTACACGAAGCAGGAGTCGCACGGCACGACGCTCGAGACGAACTCGACGACCCGTGCGAGCACGGCGTGCAGCGGATCGGCCGACGCAATCCGGCGGCCGATTTCGTGCAGCAGGTCGACGTCGCTGCGATCGCCAGGATGAGGGCCGGGGTCGAGAGGCTGGGGGTCCACCACGGGAATCTCCGGACCGACCCTGCAAGATGTGCACCGGCGGACGAACCGGATGCAAGGCGATCTGCGCCTGTTCCAGCGCCGCGCTGAGCGCACACATGACGTTTCTGTCGATTCGGCTATTTAGTCAGACATTTCTGAAGGAACCGTTGGTGCCAGCATCGCGCGGTACGAGTAGACGCCGGCCTGCCGCACGGCGACGCGGTCCCACCGCAGCGACCATCGCGCCCCGAGCTCCAGCAGGACCAGCACGCCCGCCGCAAACACCACCGCGCAGCCGGCGAGCCCCGCCACATACGATCCGGTGAGGTCGCGAAGCGCGCCGAACGCCGACGGCACGAGGAACCCGCCGAGCCCCCCGGCCGCGCCAACCACGCCCGTCACGCTCCCGATGCGATCGCCGAACCGCTGCGGCACGAGCTGGAACACCGCGCCGTTGCCCATACCCAGCAGCCCGACGCCGACAAAGAGCAGCGCCACCGCCACCTGCACCGTCGGCATCGTCGCGACGAGCGCGAGGCAGCCGGCGAATCCCGCCAGCAGCAGCACCAGCAGCCGGTAGCCGCCCACACGGTCCGACAGCCACCCGCCCACCGGCCGCAGCAGGCTGCCGGCGACGACCACGATGGTGGTGAAGTCGCCCGCCTCGACGCGCGACAGCCGGTACGCCTCGTGGAAGAACGTCGTCAGAAAACTCGCGAAGCCGACGAAGCCGCCGAAGGTCAGCGCGTACAGAAACGACAGCGCGAGCGTATCGGGGTCGCTGAGGACCGCGCGGTAGCCGGAGAGCGACACCCGCGCGGGCCGGCGCGGACTGTCGCGGGCCAGCAGCGCGAACAGGACGAGGACGAGGGCCAGCGGCGCGATCGCCGCGCCGAAGGTTGCCTGCCAGCCGAACCGCTCCGCCAGCCGCGGCGCGAAGAGCGTGGCCAGCAGCGTGCCGGAGTTGCCCGCGCCGGCAATGCCCATGGCGAGTCCCTGGTACTCCGGCGGGTACCAGCGGCTGGCGAGCGGGAGCGCCACGGCGAAGCTGGCACCCGCGATGCCGAGACAGAACGCCAGCGCGTAGAACTGGGCCGGCGTGTGCGCGCCGCGCCAGCCGGCCAGGAGCGCCGCGATCGTCAGGGCGAGCCCGAGCAGTCCCGTCCGTCGCCCGCCGATCCGCTCCTCGAGCACGCCCAGCACGGGGCGGAACAGGGAGCCGCCGAGCAGCGGGACGGCGGTCAGCAGCCCGACCTGCGTGGCGGTGAGCCCGAGGTCGCTGCGAAGGAACGGCGCGAGCGGGCCAAGCAGGACCCACGCCATGAAGCTGACGTCGAAGTACAGCAGCGCCGCAATCAGCGTCGGCGTGTGCCCCGCCGCGAAGAACCCCGCGCCTCTCCGCCCCCCCGTCATGCCGCCGCCCCTTCGGAGCGGCCCGACGCCGCGCCGGCGGATGCGGGCATGCCAACCACGATCAGCCCCTCGTCCACGCGGACCGGGTAGGTCGCAACGCAGCGCGCCTCGGCGGCGGGACGCATCACGCGTCCGTCGTCGAGTCCCACCTTCCATCCGTGCAGGGGACACACGACGGCGGTGCCCGTGACGATGCCGTCGCACAACGGGCCGCCACGGTGCGGGCAGCGGTTCCCGGTGGCGAGAAAACGGTCGCCGAGGTTGAAGATGGCGATCTCGCGGTCGCCGATCTGCACGGCGCGCCCTTCCCGGAGCGGGATGGTGTCCACGGCCGCGATCCGGATCCAGCAGTGCTCGGTCATGCCAGCGTCTCCAGCGGAATGAGTGGAATGAACTGGGTGGGATGCTTCGGATCCCGTCCCTCGTGCCAGGCGTCGGGCGCCCGCGCCTTCGACTTGCGCAGGCGATCGAGCAGACCGCGCCGGACCGCCTCGGGGGCGTAGACGGTGTCCTTGCGGACCTTCTCGATGCCGAGCCGCTCGACGAAGTCGTAGGTGCGCTCGAGGTAGTTCGCGCTCTCGCGGTAGTACTGGAAGAAGAGCTCGGCCGCCTCGAGCGCCTCGTGCGTGGTGGCGACCGTGGCGAGCAGGTCCGCCTTGCGGACGCCCTTGCCGGCCGCGCCGCCGACCACGACCTGCCAGCCGCCCTCGACGCCGACCAGCCCGATGTCCTTGACGGTGGCTTCCGCGCAATTGCGCGGGCAGCCGACCGCGGCCATCTTCACCTTGTGCGGTGTGTAGAGCTGCTCGAAGCGGCGCTCCATCTCGATGCCGGCCGCGATCGAGTCCTGCGTGCCGAAGCGGCAGAAGTCGGTGCCCACGCACGTCTTCACCATCCGCACGCCCTTGGTGTACGCCTGGCCCGAGGGCATGCCGAGATCGGCCCACACGCCGGGCAGGTCTTCCTTCCTGATGCCGAGCAGGTCGATGCGCTGGCTGCCGGTGATCTTGACCATGCGCACCTGGTATTTCTCGGCCACGTCGGCGATGCGGCGGAGTTCGGCGGGGCTCGTGACCCCGCCGCGGATGCGCGGCACCACCGAGAAGGTGCCGTCGTTCTGGATGTTGGCGTGGACGCGATCGTTGATGAAGCGCGCCGACCGATCCTCGTCGTGGTCGCCGCACCAGAGCATGTCCATCATGTAGCTCAGCGCCGGCTTGCACACCTCGCAGCCGACGCCGTCGCCGTAGATGTCGAGCACCTCCTGCACCGACCGCAGCTTCTGGCTGCGCAGGATCTCGCGGAGCCGGTCCTCGGGAAACGGCACGCAGGCGCACATCACTTTCTTCTGCTCTTCCTCGAACTCCGGGGCCGCGGCGCGCAGCAGGTCCTGGCAGAGGGCCGTGCAGCTGCCGCAGCTGGTGCTCGCCCGCGTGCACTCCTTGAGCTGCGACAGCGTGTTCACGCCGCGCTCGTGAATCGCGGCGATGATGGCGCCCTTGGTCACGCCGACGCAGCCGCAGACGGTGGCGCTCTCCGCCATGTCCGCCACGCCGAGGCCCGCGTCGGCCGCCGGCGGCGGAAACAGCAGATGCCGCCGCTCGGCCGTCAGATCGGCGCCGCTGCGCAGCCACTCCATGTAGCGGTGGCTGTCGGAGGTGTCGCCGACGAGAATGACGCCGGCGAGCCGGCCGTCGCGCAGCGCCAGCTTCTTGTAGATGCCGAGCGCGCGGTCCTCGTAGCGCACGGGCTCGGCGTGCTGCTCGCTCCAGTCGCCGGCGGAGAACACGTCGACGCCCATGATCTTGAGCGTCGCGGCCTGCACGGTGCCGGTGTAGACGGGCCCCCTGTTGCCCGTGATCGTCGCGGCCAGCACCTTCCCCTGCTCGATGAGCGGAGCGATCAGCCCGTAACAGACGCCCCGGTGCTCGACGCACTCACCGACGGCAAACACCTCGGGGCTGCTCGTGTCCATGTGGTCGTTCACGACCACGCCGCGGTTGACGTGGACGCCCGCCTTGTAGGCGAGCGCGACGTTGGGCCTGATGCCGGCGGCGACCACGACGAGATCGGCGTCGAGGACCGTGCCGTCCTCGAGCGCCACGCCCTCCACCCGGCCGTCACCGACGACGGCTGTTGTCGTGCAGCCGAGCCGGACGCGGATGCCGAGGTCCTCCATCTTGCCGGCCAGATAGTGGCCGGCATCGGCGTCGAGCTGCCGCTCCATCAGCGTCGCCATCAGGTGGACGACCGTCACGCGGCAGCCCTGCACCTGCAGGCCGCGCGCCGCTTCGAGACCGAGCAGCCCGCCGCCGATCACCACCGCGTTGACGCCGGGGCCCGACCGGCGCGTCAGCTCCCGGGTGTCATTCAGCGTGCGGAAGACGAACACGCCGTCGGTGTCGAGCCCCGCGATCGGCGGCATCCAGGCGGAGCTGCCGGTGGCCAGCAGCAGCGTGTCGTACGCCGTGACGCTGCCGTCATCGCCCATAACCGTCCGGTTCTCCGGATCCACGTCGACGACGCGCACCCCGAGGCGCAGGTCGATCTGGTGCTGCCGGTACCAGTCGATTGGATGGAGCACGATGTCGTCGGCCGCCTTCTCGCCGGCCAGCACCGACGACAGCAGCACGCGGTTGTAGTTGACGTGCGTCTCGTCGCCGAAGACCGTGATGTGGAACCGGGGCTCGTAGGCGAGGATCTGCTCGACGCACGCCATCCCCGCCATGCCGTTGCCGACCACCACCAGCCGTTTCATCGCCGACCTCCCGCCGCCGCCTTCTCGACGCGCACGGCCGCCTGCTTGTAGTTCGGCTCGCGCGACACCGGGTCGAAAGCGCTCTGCGTCACCTGGTTCGCGTTCGCCTCGGCGTAGTGGAACGGCACGAACACCTGCCCCGGCGCGACCGTCTCGGTGATGCGCAGCTCCACGCCGCGCACGCGGCCGCGGCGCGACACGACGTCCACACGGTCCTGCGGCCGCAGGCGCAGCTGCCGCGCGTCCCGCGGATTCATCTCGACCCACGCCGCGGGCGACAGCCGCTCGAGGATCGGCACGTTGCCGGTCTTGGTGCGGGTGTGCCAGTGCTCCACCGTGCGGCCGGTGTTGAGGATGAGCGGAAACTCGGCCGTCGGCGGCTCGGGGAACGGCTCCCACGCCGTCGGAATCAGCCGCGCGCGGCCGTCGTCGGTCTGAAAGATGCCGTCGGCGTACAGCCGCCTCGTCACGGCAGGACCGTCGGCGCCGGCCGGATACGGCCACTGGAGGCCGCCGTGCTGCTCGATCGCGCGGTACGTCATCCCGGAGTAGTCGCAGAGGCGGCCCGCCGACACTTGCTTCCACTCTTCGAACGCGTCGGCCGGACTGCGCCAACCGGGGAAGATCGCCTCGCCAACGCCGAGCACCTGTGCCAGGTCGAGGAAGATGTCGAAGTCTGAGCGCGCCTCCCCGGGCGGGGCGACCGCGCGGTTCACCTTGCTCACGCGGCGCTCGGAGTTGGTGTAGGTGCCCTCTTTCTCGCCCCAGATCGCCGCCGGCAGCATCAGATGCGCGTAGGCGCTCGTCGGCGTCGGATGGTAGCCGTCCTGCACGACGAGGAATTCGAGCGATTCGAGCGCCTGCTGCAGCGCGCCGAGGTTCGGGAACGACACCACCGGATTGGTCGCGATGATCCAGAGCGCGCGAATCCGCCGCTCCAGCACCGCCTCGATGATGTCGGGGTACGCCAGGCCGCGGGCCGACGGAATGCGCTCGACCGGCACGCGCCAGAGGCCCGCCAGTTCCTCCCGGTCGGCCGCGCTCTCGAACTTCCGGTACCCGGGCAGCGAGGAGGCGAAGCCGGCCTCGCGCGTGCCCATAGCGTTGGACTGGCCGGTGATCGAGAACGGCGCCGCACCGGTGCGGCCGATGTTGCCGGTGATGAGCGCCAGGTTGTTGATCGCGGTGACCGTCTCGGTCCCCTTCGTGCTGTGGTTCACGCCCATCGTCCAGCCGATGAACGCCGCCGCGGCCCTGGCGTAGGTCCACGCCGTCCGGCAGACCAGTTCGGGCGTCAGGCCGGTAATCTCGGCGACCCGCTCGGGCGTGTACTCCCGCACCGAGGCGCGCAGCTCGTCGAATCCGGTCGTGTGCGTCGCGACGTAGTCGCGGTCGACGAGATCGTGCTCGATGACGACGTGAATGAGGCCGTTGACGAGCGCCAGGTCGGAGCGCGGCCGGATCGGCAGGTGCAGATCGGCCAGCATGGCCGTCTTCGTGACGCGGGGGTCGACGACGATGACCGTCGTGCCGGGATTCGAGCGAAGCCGCCAGCAGAGGATCGGATGGTTCTCGGCGATGTTGGCGCCGATGAGCAGGACGACGTCCGCCGTCTCCAGATCCTCGTACGCGCCGGGCGGGCCGTCGCTGCCGAACGATCGCTTGTAGCCGGCCACCGCAGTGGCCATGCAGAGCGTGGTGTTGCCGTCGTAATTCGACGTGCCGAGCCCGAGCTGGACGAGCTTGCCGAGCGCGTAGAACTCCTCGGTCACGAGCTGGCCCGTGCCGATCACGCCGACCGCGCCGGCGCCGAAGCGCTCCTGCACGCTCCGGAACCGCGCCGCCATCGTCGTCAGCGCCTCGTCCCAGCCCACCCGCGTCAGCGCGCCGTCCTTCCGGAGCAGCGGATGTCGGGCGCGGTTGCCGGCGGCGATCGTGTCGTGCTCGGACAGCCCCTTGGGGCACAGCATGCCGCGGTTGACCGGGTGATCCGGGTTGCCGCGCACGCTCACGGCGCGGCCGTCCCGGACGCCGACGAACATGCCGCACCCGACCGAGCAGTAGCCGCAGGTGGTGGGAATCCAGCGATCCGGAATCTTCTGTGCGGAGGTGTACCCGCTGACGTCATCGAGCCCGTACCGGTACCGATCGGCGCGCGTGTCGAGTCCGAGCATCTGCTTGAGCGTCATGCGGCCTCGCTCGCCAGCGGGAGGTATGGAGCGGCCATGTGCTTCGGCACGACGCTGACGAAGAACAGGTAGCGGCCGAGGATCTCTGCGGCCGTGGCGAGGACGAGCGCGACGACGAGTACGTAGTGTCCGGCTTTAGCCGGACCTTCAGCCGGACCCGCCGAGCTGGCGGCGAGCGGCAGGACAACCGCCCCGAGGCCGAGCAGAATCCCGCGCGCCAGCAGACGGCCGGCGAGCACGGTGGAGAGCAGCCGCGCCGTGCCCCGCAGTTCGAGGCTGTCTGACGCGATGCAGCGGAAGACGCACAGGGCGAGCAGGACGACCTGCGCGCCGGCCATGCCGGCGGCCGCCAGGGCGAGCCACCTCGGATCGCCGACGGCGGCCGCGGCGGCAAAGAGCGGCCCGAGCACGCCGGCCGTCAGGTGGAACTGCAGAACGGTGTACGGCGTGTCCCATGCCGGCCGCGAAGGGACGCGGTAGATGCACGCGCTCGCCGTCACTCCGGCGATGCCGAGCAGCGCCGTCAGCGTGCCGACGACGGCGCCTCCCGGCAGCCGGAGCCAGAGAAGCGCCGCATAGATCGCCGCCACCGCCGAGAAGGCGGCAAACAGCAGCACCTCGCGGCTCAGCCACGATCGCCGCCACATCCGGAGGGCGCGGTACGCATAGACGGGGCGACCGAGGTGCAGCGTCGCGGCGGCCAGCGCGACGGCGGCGACGGTGAGCGAGACGACCGCAGGCCGGCCCAGACCAGACGCCGCGCCGAGCAGCTGCAGCAGCCAGATGGTGACGAACGCGCCGACCGACAGCTGCGTCAGCACGGTCATGACAATGAGCGGCCAGTGCGGGGGCTCGGGCCTGACGTGCGTGACGTCACGCGGACGCGCGTTCGGCGCCATCCGTGCCGGAAGGGTGAGCCGCGTCGTCGAGACGCTGCCGTCGGCGGCGGGCGTGCCCGGCGCCGCCGCGGCGGCCGCGGCGCGCCAGTCGGCCGCGCGCACGATCTCGATCTGACTCGCGCCTTCCGGGCACGCGCTGACGCACGCCGGGGCCTGGCCGAGCGACAGGCGGCCGTGGCACATGTCGCACTTGCCGACCACGCCGCGCTCGGGGTTGTACTGCGGCACGCCGTACGAACAGTTCCACGTGCAGTACTGGCAGCCGATGCAGGCCTCGGCGCTGTGCTGCACGATGCCGGTGGCGGGATCCTTCGCGTAGGCATCGACGGGACAGCCGCTCAGGCACGTCGGCTCGAGGCAGTGGTTGCAGCCCATCGACAGGAACGATCGGGTTGCGTGCGGAAAGAAACCACCCTCGATCTCACCGACGCGGCGCCAGGTGATGGCGGCCGGATTGCCGTTCTGCTCGTTGCACGCCACCACGCAGCACTTGCAGCCGATGCACAGCTGCATGTCGACGTGGAAACGGTACTGCTCGCCGGGACCCGGCGCGCGGCCGGGCATGCGCGCGCCGGCTCGTGCGGCGCCGCAGTGCGCGCCGTCACCGGCCTCGCGCGGCGTCCGC
>JACQZV010000031.1 GCA_016213695.1 Acidobacteriota bacterium
CCGAAGCTCTTCTCCATACCCTGAGGGCCGTTCAGCTCCGCCGTCCACCTCGTCGTCGTGCCGTTCTCGATGATGTCGAGCACGATGAACGCATGTGGATTGACCATCACGAACTGCGCCACCGTGCCGGTCAGGGTGGTGACGTCCGCGATGTAGCGGCCGGCATCCCCGTGATGCGCCCGAACGGGCGCGGGGAGAACGGCGGACCAGATGACCAGGACAACCACGCCGAGGAAGCGCTTCTTCATGACGAGTGATGCCTCCCAATCTCGCAAGATACCGCTAATCGTCTCACGACCAAGCCTTCTGCGTTGTGCTTTGTGCCTTGATCCACTACACCAGGCGCACGCACGTGCTCGATGGGTTCCGCAGGGAAGCGCGCCGCCGGCGCGTCGGCTACCGGAAATCGGCCATTCCTGCGGCGTGTACTGCTGCGGTCCCTACGAAGTCACCGCCCTCAGGCGTCGGCGGCATGGGCGAGGTATACGGGCTGCCGTGTAACGTTATCCGTTATACTGTCGGTGCGTGATCAAGAGCTTTCGCTCTGCGGACACGCGGAGCCATCCTGGCCGTGTCCACGCGCAAGCTGACACAACTTGATGCGGCGGCGACGCTGGAGTTTCTGAAGTCACCTCCGGGCAATCATCTGGAAGCGCTCAAGGGCGATCGGAAGGGCCAGCACAGTATCCGGATCAACGACCAGTGGCGTATTTGTTTTCGTTGGACCGCCGCCGGGCCCGAGGACGTCGAGATTGCGGACTATCACTGACGGAGCATGGCGATGAAGATCAAGAATGGCATGCGGCCGGTCCACCCCGGCGAAGTGTTGCGTGAGGACTTTCTACGGCCCGCGGGCCTCACCGCGAACGCGCTGGCCAAGGTCCTTCACGTGCCGGCACCGCGGATTAACGACATCGTGCGCGAACGGCGCGGGGTCTCCGCAGATACGGCCATGCGCCTGGCTCGTTACTTCGGCGGTGATGCGCACTCGTGGCTGAACCTGCAGGCCATTTACGACCTGCGTCTTGCGGAGATTGCCAACGCCCGCAAGATCGAACGCGAGATCATGCCGATTGCGGTCTGACCGATCGCCAGATCAACGCCGTGGTGGACGAAGTTCAAGGACTCGAGCGCGGCGCGACGGCACACGGCAGCGTGATGCGTCATTTCATCCAGATAGCGACGGCCGGTGCCGTGCTGTGCGTGACATCGCCCGCGGCGGCGCAGGCGCCGTTTCGTCTTGAGGGGGCGACCATTGTCGGCATTCGCTCGGCATTGGCAGGCGGGCAACTGACCTGCACGCAATTGACCAGGCTCTATCTCGACCGCATCGAGGCGTACAACCTGAAAGGTCCGTCGCTGCACGCCATCATCACTGTGAATCCTGAGGCGATGAAGACGGCGGCCGGGATGGACCAGCAATACCGGGCCAACCGCGCCGGCGTGGGCGCGCTTCACTGCATCCCTCTCGTGCTCAAGGACAATTTCAACACCGCCGACATGCCGACGACGGGCGGCAATGTCGGCATGAAAGATTCGCGCCCCTCGGCCGACGCCTTTACCGTGGCGAAGCTGCGAAGGGCGGGTGCGCTCATCCTCGGCAAGGCGAACCTCCAGGAATTCGCGCGCGGCGGCATGTCGAAATCGAGCCTCGGCGGTCAGGTGCTCAACCCCTACGACCTCACACGCACGCCGGGCGGCTCGTCGGGTGGTACCGGCGCAGCGGTCGCGGCCAACCTTGCGCTCGCGGGGACGGGCAGCGACACCGGCCAATCGATCCGCTCGCCATCGTCGGCCAACAATCTCGTCGGCGTACGCCCGACGCGCGGGCTTGTCAGCCGCAGCGGCGTCATCCCGAACAGCCAGACGCAGGACGAGGTCGGTCCCATCGCGCGCACCGTGACCGATGCGGCGCTCGTCCTCGACGTCATGGCCGGATACGACCCGGCCGATCCGATCACCGCCTTCGGGCGCGGACATCAGCCGGCGAGCTACACGCATCTGTTGCGCGCGGAAGCGCTCAAGGGTGCGCGCATCGGCGTTATGACGAACCTGTTTGGAAAGGACGAACGGCACCGTGAGGTCAACAAGGCGATGGACGGCGTCATCGCCAGGATGGAGGGCCAGGGAGCCACCGTCGTTCGCTTCGAGCTTCCCGAATACGATCGGCTTCTTCCCGTCCTCGCCACGGACGGCTACGAGGCGAAGACGGTCATGGAAAAATACTTCGCCGCTCTTCCACCCAACTCGCCGGTCAGGAGCTTCGGCATGCTCGTGGCGGCAAAGACCTCTGCCGTGCAGAAGACGCTGGAAGCCGAATATGCCATTGCCGACGGCATGCACAGCGCGGAATACAAGGACCGGATGCTGAACCGCGACACGCTCCGCCTTGCGGTGGCGAACAAGATGGTGGCATTGAATCTCGACGCGATCCTCTACCCGCACCAGAGAATCCTGGTCGTGCCGGTCACCGCCGTCGACCAGGTGGAGCGCAACGGCCCGCTGTCCAATGGGACCGGCTTTCCGGCGGTCACCTTTCAGGCGGGATTCTCCGCAGCCACCGCCACGGCCCCCCTGGGCGTTCCAATCGGGGCCGAGCTGCTCGGCCTCGACTTCACCGAAGACACGCTTCTCTCCTACGCCTACGCGCTCGAACAGGCGGCCAACCCCCGCAGGTCACCACGCAGCACGCCGCCCCTGCCGGGCGAACCGTAACACCGCCCTTTCCGGCGGGGTCCGCCGGCGCGTGGGCTACCAGACGTTAATCAATGAGGTCCTGGCGCATTACGTCCGCAAGAATGTGGCGTAGGGCATCTTGGCGACAGCAGGGATCGGCAGTCACAATCGGCCATCCCTACGGCGTGACGCAGGACCTATCGCTTTCTGACTCCCTCTGGCCCGTATAATTCAGAGCGAGTTGGCCCTCCCCGGCTCGCGCCACGGTGTCTGCGAATGCGGCCAATCGGCGCTGCAGCGTGAAACGGCGAAGACGACATGGCAGAAGCGCACCCCAACGCACGGCTCGAAACCTTCTGTGACGGAGTGTTTGCCATCGCGCTGACGCTCCTGGTCATCGACATCAAAGTCCCAGCGTCGGAAGGGATTGGCACCACTCGTGAGTTGTGGCTTGCCCTCAGGCATCTCGGGCCATCGATCTTCGCGTTCGTATTGAGTTTTGCCATCATCCTCATCACCTGGGTCAATCACCACAGGTTCTTCAGATTGGTGAACAAGTCATCAGTGCCGTTCGTCTACGCGAACGGTTTTCTGCTGCTGACCGTCGTGTTCATGCCGTTTCCCACCGCGTTGCTCGGAGAGTACCTTCTGACGGACCACGCCGCCCCGGCGGTCGTCCTCTATAACTCCGTGGTGGCCGTCCAGGCGGTTGGCTGGATTCTGTCCTCTGGTGCGGCACTGCGATTGGCCAAGGATGAGAAGTCCGCTGTGCTCGTACGCGACGGCCAGCGAAATGGCTACTTTGCGCTGGCGGCCTATTCTCTTCTGGCGCTCATCGCGTTCTGGTTCCCTCTCTCCATTGCGACCGTGACCACGACGCTCTTCACGTACTGGTTGGTCTACAGCTTGAGGGCGACGTAGGGGCGACCCTGCGTTCCCGCCCGCGGTCACGCAGTCCTCTGCGTTGTGCCTTGTGCCTTGTGACTTGTGCCTTGCTCCGCTACACCAGCCGCACGGTGACGTCCTCGGCAGCGGTGGCGTGGCCGACCCGCGCCGCCGCGGCGATTCCCTTCGACTTGAGCGCGGCGACGAGCGCGTCGCCGTGATCCTCCGGCAGCGCGATGAGCAGGCCGCCTGAGGTCTGCGGGTCGAATGCCACATCGATCAGATCCCGGCGAACGGACCGGGCGATCGCCGTCTTGTCGCTCAGGTACGCGCGGTTGCGGCGGCAGCCGCCGGTGAGGTGTCCCTGCTGCGCCAGGCGCCTGACGCCAGGCAGAAGCGGCAGCGCGCCCGCGTCGAGCACGATCGTCACGCCGCTGCCGCTCGCCATCTCGAAGGCATGCCCCAGCAGCCCGAATCCGGTGACGTCCGAGCAGGCGTGCACCGGGAAAGTTCTCATCACCGCCGACGCCGTGTCGTTGAGCGCCACCATCGACCGCACCGCCGCCTTCACGCTGGCCGGCGAGGCCTTCCGCTTCTTGAGGCCGGTGGTGATAATGCCGGTGCCGAGCGGCTTGGTGAGCACCATCGCGTCGCCGGGCCGCACGCCGATGTTGCGGATCACGCGGTCCGGGTGGACCACGCCGGTCACCGCCATGCCGTACTTCAGTTCCTGGTCGATGATGCTGTGGCCGCCGATCACCACGACGCCGGCCGCTCTGGCGCGCTCCGACCCGCCGCGGATGATTTCCGTGAGCACCTCCAGGTCGAGCTTCCCCTTGGGGAATCCGACGATGTTGAGCGCCGTTTTCGGCTCGCCGCCCATCGCATAGACGTCGCTCAGCGCGTTGGCGGCTGCGATCTGGCCGAACGTGTACGGGTCGTCCACGATCGGCGTGAAGAAATCCACCGTGTTGACGATCGCCAGGTCCTCCCGCAGGCGGAAAACTCCCGCGTCGTCGGAGGTCTCGGTTCCGACGATCAGGTCTGGATGGTCGAACGGCGGGAGGCTGTGCAGCACGTGCAGCAGGTCGGCCGGGCCGAGCTTGGCCGCTCAACCCGCCGCCACCACCTGCTGCGTGAGGCCCATCTGTTTGATGCGCTTGCGGCCGGTGACTTTGCTCATGCTGTCTTCGGCGACGAGCGGGCGGCGGCCCTCAGCCGCCGTCTGTCGCCGATCCTCACGGTGACCCCTTCCACGTCCAGGCGCTCGAGCAAGGGAATGAGGTACTTCCGGGACGTGTTGAACCGATCACGGAACGCGGCCGGCGTGATCTCGTCGCGGTCCGAGAACTCCTCCCGCAGCGTGCGCACGACCTCGTCAACGCTCTCGCGGAGGAAGTACAGACCGGCCGCGACGCGAACGACTGAGCCCTCGCGCTCGAGCACCCTGAACACCTGAGTGAGTGTAGCGCGGTCGATCCCCGTCTCCTGCGCGATCTGCGGGACATCGGGGGGCGAGAGCGGCGTGCGCGCGAGGAGGCGCGTGATCTGATCGGCCGCCTGCCGCTCCTCCGGCGGCAGGGACACGGTGTGATCGGGCAGGCGCAGCAGGCTGCCGTCGCGGGCGATGACCCGTCCGGCGGCCAGCGCGTCGACGAAGGCGCGGAACACCTTGGACGCGACGGCCATCGGGAGCTGCTCGCGCACGGCCTCCATCTCTCTCCCCGGTTCGAGCGGATGGGCGCCGTGAAACTCGCCGAGCGCCGCCACGAGCGCCTCCGACAGCGCGTCCCACTTCCGCGCGGTCGTAAAGAGGTCGTCTCCGTCGAGCGAAATCGTCCTGACAGCCGCCGCGGCGCGGAGGTGCTCCAGCGCCTCGCCGGCACGCAGGTTGAGGAATTGCACGATCGGATCGAGCGGGGTGGCGAATTCAGCGCCTCCATCGAGAAACAGTTCCGCACGCCGCACGGGGTCGCCCGTATGCAGGACGCGAAGCGTGGCGTCGAGGTCCGGTTCGCCGCGCCGGTGCGCCTGCGGCCACGGATGGACGACCACGCCGCCGCCGAGCGTCCGCTGCGCTGTCTCGTCGCGGATGATGAAGCGGTCGCCGTGGAGCGCCTGCAGCGGACCGGCGAACGTCACCTGGCAGAAGGCGGAGTGCCCCGGTTCGACATGATCCGTCCCATCCAGCACGACGATCTTGCCCAGCCGCTCCGCGGTGCCCAGATGCACGCGAACGCGCTGGTGACTCACGACGGCCGCCGCGGCCGCCGGCCGCACCTCGACGCGCGCGTCGAATCGATCCGAGGTCAGGGTGAGCCGCTCGTCGCAGAGCGTCTGGCCGCGATCGAGGGACGCCCGCTCCGCTCCGGACAGGTTGAGCGCGACGCGCTGTCCCCATGTGGCGGCATCCACCGGCTGGCCGTGCACCTGCACGCTGCGGACGCGAAACAGCTCGCCGCCGGGAAGGCCGCGCACCCGGTCGCCCGTGTTCACCTCGCCCTGCAGCGCTGTTCCGGTTGCAATCAGGCCGTGCCCGCGCAGCGCGAACACGCGGTCCACCGGGAGGCGGAAGTAGCCGGCGGGCGGCGCCTTGTCGATGCGCTGCAGCGCGTCCACGATCGCCGATCGCAGGTGGTCGAGGCCGGCACCGGTCGTGGACGAGCACGGCACCACCGGCGAGCCTTCAAGCGACGTGCCCGCTGTGAGGCGGCTGATGTCATCCTGCACATCTCGCACGCGCGCCGGGGCCGCGAGATCGATCTTCGTGATGACGACGACCGCGCGCGTCACGCCGAGCAGATGCAGGATGTCGACATGCTCCACCGTCTGCGGCATCACGCCGTCGTCTGCGGCGACGGTGAGCAGCACGAGATCGACGCCGTGCGAGCCCGCGACCATCGTGCGGATGAAACGCTCGTGCCCGGGCACGTCGATGACGCCCGCGCGCGTGCCGTCCGGCAGATCGAGGTGCGCAAAACCCAGCTCGATGGAGATGCCGCGCTCCTTTTCTTCCTTGAGGCGGTCGGTATCCTCGCCGGTGAGCGCCTTGACGAGGGCCGTCTTGCCGTGATCGATGTGGCCGGCGGTGCCGATGATGAACGGCATCGGGCTACGGCCGAGGGGGAGCGGGGCCTTCGAGCTCGTCGGTCCAGTTCGGGACCAGATCCAGCGGATCCCAGATCGTGCGGGCGTCGAGCAGGAACCAGTCGTCCCTGATGCGGCCGATGATGGGCGGATGGGCCTGGCGGAATCGCCCGGCGATGCGGTGCGCGCCGAGGAAGTCGTGCTCGATGACGATGGCTTTGGTCGGAATCTCGTCGGTGGGGAGCGCACCGCTTCCTGTCTGCGACGTGGCGTCCTGCACCGAGACGCGGAAGCCGGGCCCGAGCGCCGAGGCGAGCGCGGGCAGAGCGCGCCGGGCGACGTCCTCGATGTCGGCGAGCGGCCGCGTCAGCGCCCTGAGCGCGGGGATGTCGTCGGCAATCGACGCCGACTCGAGGTACAGCCGCAGCGTCGCCTCGAGCGCCGCGATCGTGAGCTTGCCGCAGCGCAGCGCGCGGTGCAGCGGATTCCGGCTGATGGCGCTCACCCGGTCGGTCCGGCCGGCGACGAGCCCCGCCTGCGGGCCGCCGAGCACCTTGTCGCCGCTGAAGGTCACGATGTCGGCGCCGACCGCGATGGAATCGCCGACGAGGGGTTCCTTCGGCAGGCCGTAGCGGCTCAGATCGACGAGCGCGCCGCTGCCGAGATCCTCCATCACCGGAATCCCATGCGTCCGTCCGAGCGCCACGAGATCGGCCAGGACGACCTCGGCGACGAAGCCGACGATCCGGTAGTTGCTCGTATGCACCTTCAGCAGGAGCGCCGTGCGCTCGGTGATCGCCTCTTCGTAGTCGGAGAGGTGGGTGCGATTGGTCGTCCCCACTTCCTTCAGGACGACGCCGCTGCGGGCCATGATCTCGGGGATCCGGAACGCGCCGCCGATCTCGATGAGCTCCCCGCGCGAGACGATGACGTCCTTGCCGTAAGCCATCGTGTTCAGCGCCAGCAGCACCGCGGCGGCGTTGTTGTTGACCACGGTCGCCGCCTCGGCGCCGGTGAGGCGCATGAGCAGATCTTCGACGATCTCCTCGCGCCGCCCCCGCTGTCCCTGGACGAGGTCGTATTCAAGATTGACCGGCTGCGTCGCGGCCTGCAGCACGGCGTCGACCGCCGCCTGTGGCAGCAGCGCCCGACCGAGATTGGTGTGCAGGACCGTCCCGGTGGCATTCACCACACGCTGGAGCCGCGCGTCGCCCGCGGTGGTCAGCCTCGATTCGAGCCGGGTGAGAATGGCCTCGTCCTGGAGCTCGGCCGGATCGACGGCGCGCCCCTGCGTGATGACGCGCCGCAGCTCATCGAGGATGTCGCGGCACCCCTGGACGACGTATTCGCGATTGAAGCGGACGAGGAGGCGCTCGGTTCGCGGGTGGGCGAGCAGGCGGCTGACCGCCGGCAGCTCGCGGAACGCATCGTGCCCCACGGCGATAGTTTAGTCTTTAGTCTTTGGTCTGTAGTCTTTGGTCTGTGGTCTTCGGGTGGTCTTTGGTTGAACTAAAGACCAGAGACCAAAGACCAAAGACCAAAGACCTCGTGGAGAAGGAAGGTGTCCGGTGGCGCCGCTGGTCTTCAAAACCAGGCTGGGGGCCGTAAGGTCCCCGGAGGGTTCGACTCCCTCCCTTCTCCGCCACTGCCTACTGCCGTGCCGGCGCGCCGGGGACGAGCGGCTGGAGCGCCACCGTCCACGACAGCGGAATCGTCGCCGGGTTGTAGCAGATCCTGTCGTCGCAGGCCTGGTACTCGAGCGTGCCGGTGATGACCAGCTCGTTTCTGCCGGTCAGCGCCTTGCGGGCCTCGACGGTCGCTTCCGGCACCACGTCCATCACCAGCGTGAACGGCTTCTGGAAGACCGGCACCCGCTCGTTGAGCGGCTTGAAGAAATAGATCTCGGAGGCCGGGTACCGCACCGCCGTCGTCCGCACGTGCGGCTGCGGCGTCACATTCAGGGATACGACGCGATAGTTCGATGCGCCGGGGGCGTACACGTGCAGGCCGCGTTTCGGGGTGATATCCACGGCGAGCGAAAACTTGGTGCCCAGCGCGACATTCGCGTCGCTCGGATAGGCCTTGAGGTCCAGGTGCGCCGTCGAGGCCTGCGTCGCCTGCACCGGCGCGCCGCCCGTGCCGAGCCGCAGCAGCATGTTCGAGACGGTGTTCCGCTCCCAGTAGTAGTCTTCGAAAAAGCGCGAGGTGACGCGGCCCTGCCGGTCGAGCATGAACGTGCCGGGGAACGGGATGCCGCGCTGCCGCTCGCTCGGCTCGTTGACGGTCGCGTAGATCGCCAGGTCGGCGCGCACGGCGGGATCCTTGCCGTTCGGCCCGAGCGCCTCTTCGAGCACCGTGTTCAGGATGCCGTACCGCTTGATCGTCGCCGACCCGGTATCAGACAGCAGGGGATAGGTGATGCCGTGGCGCTTGGTAAAGTCGGCGAGGATCTCCTGCGAGTCGTAGCTGATCCCCACCAACCCGAGGCCCTTGCTCCGGAGGTCTTCCACACGGCTTTGCAGCTCCACGAGCTGCGTGCGGCAGAACGGTCACCAGTCGGCCGAGCGGAAAAACACCACCATGGCGCCGCGCGGTCCCATAATCGACTGGAGCGTCTGCGTGCGGCCCGCCTGATCCTTGAGGGAGAAATCCGGGACGCGCTGACCCACCTGCGGGCCGAGCTTCGCGACGTCAACCTTCTGGCGCGGCGCCGGGGTCTGGGCGCCCAGCAGAGGAGCGAGCAGCAGGACGAGGGATCCAATCGCCGAGCCGGACATCAGGGTTCTCATGACGGTCCAGATTATAGTTCGTGCCTGGTGCCGCGCGCACTCCTGATTGTCGCGCTGCCCGCCGCGGCCGGCACGCTCGTCATCGGCCTCGTCCCAGGCTGCCGGGATCCCTGTTACCCTGAATTCAGCAGCTGTCTTCACACCGGCGCATCCTGAGGGGCGCGCGCCGCATACTGCAGGGGCTTCGTCCAGAGGCTTTCGAGTCCTTCCAGAATGTCGGACGCCCAGCCGAACACGTTGCGCCCGGCGACGACGCGCCGCATGCGGCGCATGCGCGCCTGCCGCTCGTCCAGTGGCATGTCCACGGCGCGGCCCAGCGCCGCGGCGAACTCGTCGATGTCGTACGGGTTGATGATGAGCGCGTCGTGGAGTTCCTGCGCGGCGCCGGCGAGCGCGCTGAGCACGAGCACGCCGTCCTCGTCGTCGCGGGCCGCCACGAACTCTTTGGCGACCAGATTCATGCCGTCGTGCAGCGAGCTGACCACGCAGAAGTGCGCCAGACGATACAGGGCGACCAGGCTGGGCAATGTCAGCGCCGACTTGTGATAGCAGACCGGCGGCGGGAGCCCGGCCACTCCGTGCCGCGCGTTGATCCCGGCCACCTTCTCATCAATCTCCGCCTCAATCGCCTGGTAGCTGTCGATCTCCGAACGGGACGGCACGCCAATCTGTACGAATGTGAGCCGGCCACGCAGCTCCGGCCGTGCCGTCAGAATCCGATCGAGCGCGGCGAGCCGTTCGGGGATTCCCTTCGTATAGTCCAGTCGATCGACGCCGAGCCCCACGATGGTGCGATCCAGCCGCAGCGAAAGCATCTCGACCAGCCGCTGCTGCTCGGTGGCGAGTGCCGGATCGCTGGCCACGCCCTGGATCCGGTCGTAATCCACCCCGATGGGCACGGCCACGACGGTGATCGAACGGCCTGCGAAGCGGATTCGCGCTCCGTCCGCCTCGATTTCGGCGCCCAGTTCGTCTTCGGCCGCCAACACGAAGTTGCGGCGGTCACGTTCGACCTGAAAGGCCAGCAGGTCGTTGGCCAGCAGGCCCGCAAGGATCTCACGTCGCCACGGACAGATGCGCAGCCGGTCCGGGTACGGCCACGGGATGTGCCAGAAGAACGCCGTGCGTGCGGCCGGCCGCCGCCCGCGCAGCTGAGGGGCCACCAGAGCGAGGTGATAGTCCTGAATGAAGACCTGCGTGTCGGTTGTCGTCAGCTCCTCGCCGATCGCGGCGGCAAAACGGGCGTTCACCGCCTGGTAGGCCGCCCAGTCCGCGCTGCGGAACGTCGGTCGCACGTCGACAAGGTGACAGAGCGGCCAGAGCCCCTCGTTGGCAAACCCCGTGTAATAGGCGGAGAACTCCGGTTCCTCGAGCCACAGACGACGAAGCTGATACGAGGGGCTGTCCGGTGGCACCCGCAGCTTGTCCGACGCGTCCACGACCGCCCGGTCGGCGGGGCCGGCGCCGTGCGCAATCCAGACGCCCCCCCGGTCGCGCAGCAGGGCATCGAGCGCCACGGCCACGCCGCCGGTGGTCGGAGCACACCTGAGGCCGCCATCCCGATCGTAGCTGTGCAGGTACGGTTCGCGGTTCGACGCAACGATCAGGGGCCGCTTGGCAGTCGCGTCGATTTCGCCCGTGCGCGCAAGGCCGTGACGAAAGAGAGCGGGTCCCACCAGCTCGTCAATCACAATCAGCGCGACCAGCAACGTTTGCACCTGACCGCCCCAGCCTGGAAACTCCGCCGCGACCACGGAGGTCAGCCCCAGCGTGATGCCGGCCTGCGAGACGAGGCCGGTCCAGACGTGCTCGCCGGTCTCGCGATCGACGCCCGAGACCTTGAGTCCCGCGGTCACGCCCAGACGGATCAGGGCCACGCGAACCCCGACCAGCGCGACCGCCACGAACCCGACGGCGGCCAGCGCGTCGAGCCGCAGCGACGCCCCGACGGAGACGAAGAACACCACGAGTACCGGAAGGGCGCCACGCTGGACCGCCGCCTTGAGCGTGTCGCCTTCGGCCACGGCAAGGTTCTCGATGACCAGCCCCGCGGCCAGTGCCGCGAGGAGAGGTTCGAGGCGCTGCGTTGCGCCCACCTGGCTCAGCAACGCGCACACCGCCAGCAGCGCGATCGTGACCTCGCGCCCGATGTAGCGCAGGTAGAGCGCAAACAGCGCTCCCACGAGGCTGCCAAACGCCACCGCGCCCCCGATCTCCCATGCGAGGCGGACCAGCACATTGACGTCCGCACCCGTGCTCTCGCCGAGCGTTGCGCGCGCCAGCTGCATCGCGAGTGAGAACAGCACCAGGAGCACGAGATCGGCCAGCACGATCATCGCGAGCACGAGATCGCTGAGCCGCCCACGGGAGCCTGTCTCCGCGATCACGGCGGCGGCCATCGTCGGCGAGAAGCTGATGACAATGACGACGAACAGGGCGACCATCGCAAGTTTCGCCATTCCGGCGGCGTCGGGAGCGACCGGCAACCAGGACCACGCGATCCACGTCACGGCGAACAATCCGACCATCGCAATCACGAGCATGGCGCCGGTCAAGCGCGCGATCGCGGCCAGGCGGCTGCGGAAGCGATCGAGGTTGAGCGTCAGGCCGGCGATGAGGGCGATGAGGGTCGTGGCGATCCCGTTGATCGCCTGGAGCTGGCTGGCCATCAGCTCCGTGATGACGTTGGCCAGGTATGGCCCCACCAGCAACCCGAAGAGGAGGTATCCCGTCAGGCGTGGCAGACGGAACCGCCTGAGGAGGTCGCCGGCCACGGATGCGACGACGAGGGTGAAGCCAAGCGCCAACGCGGTGCTTGTCAGATCGGCCCCGTCCACGGCGCCCAGACGGCGAGCCCACAACACGCCGGCGACCACCAGCGCGACGGCGATGAGCCGCTTCATGCCGGCGTCTCGATTCGGCGGACCAGCAGCGAGAGCAATTCCGATCCCAGGGAACCGGCCACCGTGACGGCCAACACCAGGCTGGCACGCCCGGCTCCGCCGGCCTGCAGCGCGTTCAAGGCGAATGCGACGCCGACGATGCCCGGCGACATCAGACGAAGCCCCACCTGGGGTGGCAGATCGGTCGCGATGAGTCGCCTGACCAGCCAGCCGCCGGCGACCTTTCCGGTGATCCGGAGGACCACGTAGACCACGACGAGCCCAACAAGGATCGGCGTGAAGCCCCCCACACGGGCGCCGGCAATCACCAGCAGCACAAACACCAACGGGTGTTGCACGTGGTTGACGTCACGGCGGATGCGGTCGCATGCAGAACCGCCCGCGAGGTTCCAGAACACGCCGGCGACAAAACCGGCCACCAGCGCCGACAGGGACAGGTATTCGGCCGCGCCGCCCAGCAGGAGCAGGCCGCCAAGCGCGAACACATGCTGCTCGCTGTCCGAGGAGGCCTGCGTCACCAGCAGCCACGCGGCGAGTGCAATCACCAATGCCACGCCACTCGCCTGGATGGTCAGCCACACCGCAGCTCCCGGAGAGCCCTCACGCATCCACGCGAGCGCCAGGCCGCCGATCACGATCGGGAGCACGTCGTCGAGGTCTCCGATGTGGGCGGCAGGGCCCCGGAACTCGTCGGAAAGGTCGGTCGCCGCCGTTGCGGAGGCCGAGGCACAGACGCCGAGCAGGAGCGCAGACAGCCACGGCGTCACATCCATCGGTGCCGGCCAGCGCGACAGCACGAGGAGCACACCGGCGCCGACGAGCAGCATCGTGAGCCCGGCCTCGAGACTGGCGGCGGCAAGCAGGCGTCCCTGGCGCGGCCCGCGGACATCGAAACCGAGACCAACGAGAACACCGAGAGCCGCGAGCGCCACTGACGCCGCCGGGTCGAGATGGGAAAGCACCGGCGGGGACAGGAGATTCAGACCATGGGGTCCAAGCGCGATGCCCAGGAGCAGGACGAACAATCCAAGGACAGGGGTGGGAGACAGACCGAGGGCGAGCCTGCGGTCGAACACCCGCGCGCGGTGCGCAGCTTCAGGCTCGGGCGGCGCGTGGCCGAAGCGCGCGTCGAGCGGATCTTCCGCGCCGAGTCCGGGGTGCCCGCCGGACGATCGACTCATCGCTTTCCCAAGGCCAGGACACGGTGACGATCGCCGCGAGTGACGCCCACGAGCAGCGGGCGATCGTCAGGCGTGGCCAGGAACGCCCGGGTGACCTGGGCGGGTGTGGGCCGTTCGATCTCGCCGATCAACGTCACGACATCTCCGGCCTCGATGCCGGCGCGCGCTGCGGCCGACCCGGGGTCGACGCGAACGATCTCGACCCCGACGCGTGGGGCCGCGCGCATGGTGAGGCCCAACAGCGGCGCCACGGGCGGCTCAGGCGGTGCGCCGGCCGTGAGGCGGATCTCCCGCGCTTCGCCCCGGCGACGTACATGGAGCGCGAGCGCGTCGCCAGCGGTCAGGCGGGCCATGCGCGCCTCCCAGTGCTCCAGCGTGGCGACGACCTCGCTGTCGATCGCCTCGATCACATCCGTCACGACGAGCGTCTTTGCCGCCGGGCCCCGCGGATCCACCCAGGTGACGATCATGCCTCCGGTCGCGCCGGCCACCACGCCGACGGCCGGCGTGAGCGGCTGCACGTCCACGCCAAGCCATCCGCCGTCCCGGCTTCCCTCCCGCAGCAGGCGATCGGCGGCGCGTATGACCGCCTCCGCGGGGAGAATAGCCGGGCGGCCCGCATGTTCGATCGCCAGGCCTGCCAGCGCGCCGTCGGTCGTGAACACGAATGCCCCCGTCGCCAGATCCGTGCGGGCCGGCACGACCCAGATTGACTCCGACCAGGTCGGGCTGGCGGTTGGGTAGAGAGAGCCGACGAAGACCGGTCGCAGCGACGTGCCCTGACGGGAGACGTTGCTGACCATCAGGTAGCGCGGGTACTGCATGCGTTGAGGAGCCCACGCGACCGGTGCCGGCGCAGGCGCCGGCGGGACCCGAACGACCGCCAGGCCCGACGCCGTGTCGCGCGCGAGCACGGCGAGATCGGTGGGACGCGGCGTGTCCGCCCCCCTGGCGGCTGTCAGCAGCGTGACCGCCACGTCATCGCGGATTCGCAGCGCCGGTACGATGTCCTGGACGTCAGGCCGGTCACCGACCGCGGAAGCCTGCTGCAGCTCGAGCGCGAGAAGGGGAGGCACGAGGCGCGATTCGATCTCCGCCACCCTCGCGGCCAGATCTTCAAACCTGGGCCGGTCCGCGAGCTGCGTCAGGAGCGGTGGGACGGGATTCGGCGTCTCGGGCCGGTCTGGAAACCGGATCCGGGCAAGCACCCACAACGTCACGAGCGAGATCAGCACGGTGATGAACAACAGGCGTGTCTCGCGCGAGACACGGGGCCGGGGCGGGCCTCCCTTCTCCATGGCCGCATGCTACCGGTCGGGTGCCGACTGGGCAAGCAGATTGGCCCGCGGGCTTGCGTCTCGTCTCGCCAGTCCGTACGCTGTTCGTGACCTGCGTGCGTGGAACAAGAATCTCTCCGGGAGACGCGAGCGCGTTCGTGGAGGCCGTGTGGTGAGCCGGCCTGACATCCCGGTTCTCGATCACGGCGTGATCGGGAATGGGCGGGTCCTCGCATTGATCTCGCCGACGACGAACATCGACTGGCTGTGCTTGCCACGGTTCGACAGCCCATCGGTGTTTGCGAAGCTGCTGGACCTCGAGCAGGGCGGCACGTTCGCCTTCCAGCCCGTCTGCGACGTGGTGAGCACGCGGATGGAGTACGTGGCCAACACCAACGTGCTGCGCACCGAGGTGCGCTGCACAGACGGCCGGTTCGACGTCCTCGACTATGCGCCCCGCATCCCGTCGGGTCTGGGCGTCGACGCGCCGCTCGAAGTCCATCGCCTTCTGATCCCCCGCGAAGGGGCCGCGCGCGTTCGTGTTGTCTTCGATCCCCGCCCCGACTACGCGCGCCAGTGGCCCATACTTCTCGGCGTCACCGGCGGCCTCGACATCGCCGTCGGTGTGTCACGCCTCTGCCTTCGGACGAACGTCCCGGTGCCGCAGCTCACAAACGGCCGGCCCGTCCGGATCGACAGGCCGCGCTACTTCATTCTGAGCTACGGCAAGCCGTCCGATATCGAGTCGGTCGCCTCGGTACAGCGAGCACTCGACCTGACGATCGCGGGATGGCGGGCCTGGGCAAAGACGTGTGCGTTGCCCTCGTTTGCCGACACGCATGTGCTGCGGTCCGCGTTGTGTCTGAAACTGCACGCGTTCACCGAGAGCGGGGCCATCATCGCCGCCGCCACGACCAGCCTTCCTGAAGCGCTCGGGACACAGCGAACGTGGGACTATCGGTACTGCTGGCTCCGTGACGCCGCGTTCGTGGTCGAAGCGCTCCGCCGGCTCAGCCACCTGGCTGAAGGCGAGGCCTTCGTGTCGTTCCTGCGCCACGTCGCCGAGGAAGGGCCGCTCCAACCCGTCTACGGCATCGGGGGAGAGCGTGCGCTCCCCGAGCACCACCTCGATCATCTCTCCGGTTTCGCGGGCGCGCGTCCCGTCAGGATCGGCAACGCCGCCTGCGCTCAGCGGCAGCACGACCTCATGGGCGAAATGATTCTCTGTCTGGAGACGCTCATGACCGACCCGCGCGTCGTCACCGACGATGGCGAGGCCATCCTGCGGCTCGTGGAACGTCTCGTTCGGGACGCCATGGCGGCGGCTCCCACGGAGGACACTGGACCGTGGGAATTCCGGACGCTCCCTGCACGACATACGTTCTCTCAAGTGCTCTGCTGGGTGGCCGCCCATCGGGGCGCGCGGCTCGCCCGCCGCTATGGCCGGACGGCGCTCGCGGCCGAGTGGGACAGGTGGGCCGAGTCGCACCACGCTGACATCCTGAAGCGCGCGTACAACGAGACGCTGGGGTTTTTCACGCAGGCGCTTGACGGGTGCCACCCTGACGCCTCGAATTTTCTCCTCCCGACGCTGGGTTTCATCGAACCCCGCGATCCGCGATTTCTCTCGACCGTCCGCGCCTACGAGCGATTGCTTGTGGACGATGGCCTGATGTTGCGGTACCGCAACCCTGACGATCTTGGAGAAACGACCAGCGCGTTCTCTGTCTGCTCATTCTGGTGGGCCGAGGCGCTTGCGATGATGGGGGAACTCGATGCCGCCGTGGCACTCTTCAACCGACTGCTCACGTATGCCAATCCGGTCGGCTTGTTTTCCGAGGACATCGACCCGCCCACGGGCAGGCTTCTTGGCAATTTTCCGCAGGCGTACACGCACGTGGGATTGATCCACGCGGCGATTACGATCGGGGGACTGCTGGATGCCCGAGACGCGAAGTTCCGCGCATGGACCTGAGCGCCATCATGCAGGCGCTGCGCGTGAGACCGGCCGAGGCCCGCCCGCTGCTGCTCATGGATTTCGACGGCACGCTGGTGGACCTGACACACGATCCCGACGCCGTCGAGCTGTCTTCCGTGAGGCGCGGCTTGCTCCAACGCCTCGTCGATCGCCCGGATCTGACGATAGGCGTCATCAGTGGACGCCGGGTAGCCGACCTTCGTGTGAAGGTCGCGGTGGGAGATGCCGCTTATTGCGCCGGCCTGCACGGCCTGGAGATTGTCGGTCCCGGGATCGACTTCCTTCACAGCCGTGCGGCGGACACGCGCGTGCTCATCCAGCAGCTCACTCGTTCCTTGATCGATGCGACGAAGGATCTCGCCGGTGTCCGTGTCGAGAACAAGGATCTGACCGTCGCGATGCACGTGCGCGGCGCGGCCCCGGCCGCGCAGCGGCGCGCCGAGGACATACTTCGCGAGCTCGTCGAACCGCATCGGGAGGCCGGAGCGCTGCGAGTGCTGCGTGGGCACCAGGTCTTCGAGCTCCTTCCTGCCGTCGTCTGGACGAAAGGCGACGCGGTCGTGCGCATCAAGACCGAGGTGGAGTGGCGATACAAGCAGGCGGCCTGGCTGATTTACGTCGGCGACGATGTGACCGACGAGGATGCGTTCAGGGCTGTCGGTCCCGAAGGGATGACCATCGCCGTCGGCGATCGCCCTGCGTCGGCGGCCTTCCGTCTCCCGAATCCGGACGCCGTCGAGCGTTTCCTGCGGCAACTCGCGCTAGCCGATCCCTAGCTCCGGGAGTGAACCCGGCCAGGGGCAAGAACGCATTCGCGTACGCGGTGTATAGCAACCGGAAAGATGGAGAACTGAGCGAACCGCCTGTAGCGGACCACAATTTCAGTCCAAGAACGTAATGGATTGCCGAATCTGGTTAAAGGCGCCGCGGTACGTGCCGGCTTCAATCTGGGGCGCGATGCCGATGACGTACAGCAACCTCCCGTCGCGGAGGTGCGCCACGGACACCGACACGTACTCGGATTGCCTGGTTACAGCCGACAGATTGTTCGCCGCCGTGATCGCGGCCCTTCGGCCTCCGAGGCTCAGCCGTTGGTATGCCGGTCTCCACTGAAACTGTGGGTGAGTTCTCCCGAAATGCTGCAGCAAGGCCGTCGCGTCGCCTTCCAGATCCCCCGTGGGGCTGAGCGCAATGCCCACCTGCACGCCGTGCGTGAACGCGGTCAGGCCGCCCTGCGACGCCACCAGCGCGTCCGCCGGCGCGAACACCACGGCGCTCTTTCCGGAGAGGCGACGCCAGTTGGCGGGCACGTTCATCTGCAGTACATTGCCCACGAAGACGGGTCGCGACTCGCCAGACGGAACGACGACGCCCAGGGATCCGACAGGGCCGACGGCAAACCGGCGCGCCTGCGCGCGCGCAGCCTCTTCGGCCCTTGGCGCCGGCGCCATGACCCGCAACCGGGCGCGGATCGACTCGAACTGGCCGGTTGGCGAGGAAGTCGCCTTCGGCGCCGCGTCCCCAACCCGATTATCCGAATCCGGATGGCTCTCGATCCATGCTTGGTCGCCTCGATCAGCGCTCGTTCGCGCGATGGCTGTGAACATCGCCACCGTGTCACGTGGGTCGTAACCGGCGCGCGCCATCATCTCCGCGCCCAACAGGTTTGCCTCCCGCTCGAAGGCAATGTCGTACTTCAGGAAGTAGGCGCTGACACGGAAGGTCGAGCCGAGGAAGACAGGTTCGTCATCGGCCTGGACCATGATGCCACCCAGCGTCTGTCCGGTGAGGTCACCGGGTTCGAACGTCTCACCCCTGGTCCTCTGGATGGCGCCGTGTCGCAGCGCGATGTGGCTCAACTGGTGAGCCAGAAGCCCGGCCAGCGCCCCTTCGGTCGGGGCTGTCTCGATCATCCCGCGGCTCACGAATATGAATCCGCCTGGGAGGGCGTAGCTGAAGAGGTTCGCTACATTGAGGACGTCGAAGGAATATCGGAAGGTCGATCGTCGAACATCCGCCGGGATCCCGTCCGCGAGCCGGCGACCAATGCCTTTCACGAAGCCGTCGATACCAGGATTCCTGAGCAATGGAAGCAGCCTTCGAACCACCGCTGCGCTTTCGCGTCCGAGCTGAACCTCCTGGTCGGGTGTGAAGCCGTTGCCGATGGTGACGCCGTCGCTCTGCGCCGAAGCTGCGGCCAGCGCGGAGCCCAGCATCAGCACAGCGAGGCCGCGCAGGCAAGCGTTTGATCGACTGCCACTCAAGGCCATCCCCTTCATCCTAGCCCCAGAATTCTCCCAGAATGCCCCTATGTTGAGTAGAGCGAGTGAATCGTTCACGCGTCTTGGTTCCGGCGTTCTCGGTTCGTGTTCATGTTCGGTCATGGTCGCGCTGAAGCCGCACACTGGTTGCGAGGACACGAAACGTACGAGCAAGCGACGTCAGGGAGGGCTTGGAGTTCTGCCACGGCATTTACGTAGACTTGCTGGCTGATATGAAGAAAGTCTCGAACCATGAGGAACGTGAAATACTGCGTTATCTCGCCGACGACCGCACGCCGGACGACCGGCCGGAGCGTGGCCAATTCCAGCCAGCCTGGAGACATGGACTGAGAGAATACGTACCCGTCGCCATCGTGGTCTGCGCGGCGCTCATGACGGCGTCTGCCGCGCAGGCGCAGGCGCCTCCACCTGCCGGCGAGTCAGCGTCGCCGGCGACGACGTGGTACGCGCGCAACTGGACGCGCGTGGAATGGTGGCGCTTTTTCGAACCGCCGGCGGGCGGCGGCGACCCCGACTATGCCTATCCCGCCAACCGCCTGCAGGCGGGCGTGCGCCGCACCACGCGGCGCTATGCGTTCACGGCCGCGCTGCAGCACGTCCAGTTTGCCGGGCTGCCTGCCAATGCGGTCGGGCCGGGGCCGCTCGGACTTGGCGCGGTCTACTTCGCGCACGCAGGCCGTTCCGACAGCCATCAGCTCTACCTGCGCTACCTGAATCTCCAGCTCAGGAACGTGTTCCCGGGCGTCACGATCCAGGCGGGCCGGATGCCGTACTCGTCTGGTGGAGAACGCGCGTCGCCCAGTCCGAAGGTCGAGGCCGTCAAGCAGCAGCGTGTGGCCGCGCGCCTCGTGGGCGAGTTCGAGTGGTCGATCTACCAGCGCGGTTATGACGGCGTGCGTGTCGATACCGTCAAGGGGCCGTGGAGCAGTGCGTGGATCGCGTTCCATCCTACGCAGGGCGGGTTCGAGGACGCCGCGGGCCTGACGATGACCGACGTCACGGTGCTCGGCGGCAGCCTCACGCGGCGCACCGGCAGTGCGCCGGGCGGGGCCGAGCTGCAGGTGTTTGCCTTGCGCTACAACGACTCGAGGCGCGTGGCCGCACGGCCGGACAACAGCGGACGCAGCGCGACCGCCGCCGACGTCGGCGTCAACACGTTCGGGACGACGCTCGTCGCGGCGTCACAGCCGCGGGACGGGCGCCAGTGGGACGGCCTCCTGTGGTTCGCCGGCCAGACCGGCTCCTGGTATGCGCAGTCTCATCGCGCCGCGAGCGTGGCCGCGGAGGCGGGCCACCAGTGGGCCGATCTCGCGTGGCGTCCGTGGCTGCGCGGCGGCGTGCTCTGGGCGTCGGGCGACCGCGACCCGGCCGACGATCGGCACGGCACGTTCTTCCAGATGCTGCCGACGGTGCGGCGGTACGCGCAGAGCGCGCTCTTCAGCCAGATGAACCAGGCCGAGATCTTCGCGCAGGCGCTGCTGCGGCCGACCGCGTCCCTGGTCCTGCGTGCCGACGTCCACGATGTCAGGCTCGCGTCCGCGCGCGACCGCTGGTACTTCGGCAGCGGCGCGACGCAATCCCGCGGCACCCTGTTCGGGTTTTCGACGCGCCCCTCGAACGGCCGCAGGGCGCTGGCCT
The DNA here is from genome assembly GCA_016213695.1 of Acidobacteriota bacterium. Taxonomy (GTDB): domain Bacteria; phylum Acidobacteriota; class Vicinamibacteria; order Vicinamibacterales; family UBA2999; genus DATCJA01. The sequence continues at coordinate 20,697 of JACQZV010000031.1, forward strand.
CGATGGCCGAACTGTCGGCCGACTACGCCGTGGGCCCGCACTGGAGCGTCAACGC